>JAYSPO010000028.1:0-6467 GCA_043722015.1 Candidatus Kuenenia sp.
GACCCTTTTTCACGACCAATCGACATCGAACTGAGCGACGACTTCGAACTGGGTGTTTTCCATCGCCATGGCGAATTGTGCAACTGCAACTTTGCGAAACCTGAAAACCAGGATCTGTCGGTACTGATGCAACCAAGGTAACCTGGTTCCGTGCGATTCAAGTTGGTATGGCACAAATTGGGGACTACCGTCCTTCCGCTCGCCTAATCGCGGATCAACGTCAGCAGTTGTTCGGCAGTGAGTTTTCCGGAGACGTCGGTTCCCTCAAGCAAACTATCGGCAAGGTCACGTTTTGCGGCGTGCATTTCGCTGATGCGTTCTTCGATCGTCCCCGCTGTGATAAATCGATAAATCGTGACAGGACGCAACTGGCCCATGCGGTGAGCGCGGTCGGAGGCTTGATCTTCGACGGCAGGATTCCACCATGGGTCCATGTGCAGCACGTAGTCGGCAGCCGTCAGATTCAGTCCAAGGCCGCCGGCTTTCAGGCTGATCAGGAAGACATCGCCTTCGCCCGATTGAAATGCCTCCACGCGCTTCTTTCGCTCGGCCGCCGAAGTGCTGCCATCGAGGTATTGATAAGAAATTTTTTTGCGATCCAGTTCTTCACGCAGAATCGTCAGATGATCCACAAACTGGCTGAACACCAATGCCTTGTGGCGGTTCTCTAAAAGCTCATCGATCGTCTCCGAAAAGAGTGCCAGCTTCGCGCTGGGTAAACCGCAGTCTTCCATCGCCAGTTTGGGATGACAGCAGGCACGTCGCAACCGCATGATCTCGGCCAGAATTTTGAGATGCTGTCTGCCACCGGCGTTTGTTGTGTCGGCCAGCTTTTCGACTGCGCGAATTCGCAAGGCTTCGTAAAACGCCGCTTCTTCTTTGCTCATTTCCACCATCAGAGTCTGTTCAGTCCGCGATGGCAGCTCGGACAGCACTTGAGTCTTTGTTCGTCGCAACAGAAACGGCTGAATAAGCTTCTTCAGACGACGTCGAGATTCGGCGCAATGGTCACGTTCGATCGGAACAGCGAACCGGCGCTGAAAGACTTCAAGCGATCCCAGCAGTCCCGGGTTGATAAACTGAAACAGGTTCCAGAGTTCACCCAGATGATTTTCCAGCGGAGTCCCCGTCATGATCAATCGGAAATCCGCTTCAAGTCCCATCGCGGCTTGTGATCGTCGCGTCGCGGTATTCTTGATCGCCTGCGCTTCGTCCAGAATGATCGTGTGCCATGCCTGCGCCTGAAAGCGCTCGACTTCGGTGTGCAGCATGCCGTAACTGGCAATCACCACATCACGCGGACCAAGATTTTCAAATGAGGCATCTCGATCACCAGAACCAAACAATCGCGTATTCAGCGTTGGAGCGAACCGAGCTGCTTCGTTCTGCCAGTTGAAGGCCACCGATGTTGGCGCGATCACCAGAGCAGGGCCGCCCGGAGCTCGATGCAGCAATAGTGTCAGTGCCTGAATTGTTTTGCCCAGACCCATGTCGTCCGCAAGGCAACCACCGACACCCCACGCGGCAAGTCGTGCCAGCCAGTTGAAGCCTTCGTGCTGATAGTCACGCAGCTCCGTCTGCAATGTTGACGGCAGGGCCGGTTGCACATCGGCAGCGGAACGCATTCGCTGCACACATTCCTTCCAGTGTTCGTCTGACTTGATCTCAAGATCGCCCATATCTTCAAACGCTGCCGCGCGTACGGCGGGAAATCGCAGCTTATTCTTCTGGCGTTCGCCGAACTGTGAAAAATCTTCGATGCGCTTGCGAAGCTGATCGGTAAGCGCCAGAAAGCGACCATCGTCCAGCTGCACAAAACGCGACGGGCTGGCTTCGACAAGGTCGATTAACTTCAGCATATCAATGGAAAGATCTCGATCGACTTTCAACGAGCCGGATGCGGCGAACCAGTCACGATCCTTCCGAATCTGCACCTGGAAATTTGATGCCGTGGCCTGACCGGCCAATGTCATGCTCTTTCCCTGCGGCCAGTGCAGGACGAGTGCGTTGTCGTGGCTGGCGTTGTACTCATCCAGTTCCAGCAACATTTCCAAAGCTTCGAGGGGCGTCGGAAAATCGTCGGTTTCACCATCGATGTCACTCAGCAGGGAACAACGTTCGAGCAGATCTGCCACACGTCGTTTTTCCTCTGCCAGATCGCGGCAGGCGGATCGCGGTTTACCATCCAACGTGGCAAAGACATTGACGCCTCCTTTTCCGGGACGCGAAAATGGGCCATCATCGCCGAATGGTCGCACGAAAAGTTCCAGTCGCAACCCTGTCTGCAATGGGAGCAAATGAACATGGAGACGAGGATCACCAGGAGTGGATTCTGCGGAAGGCATGTCACCGCCGATTTCAGAATGCACCGCGACAATAGATGATATCGCCTGGACAGCCTTGATGACCCGATCAGCGGACGCCGCGGGGACTTCGAGCGACTTGCCAAGAATTTCGCCGAGCCGCAAATGCTGCGATGTGAAGATCACGATTTGAATTCGATGTGGACCATCTTTGACGATGGACAATCGCTCGTCCTCATCGTCATCGTCTCCATCGGTGTCCGGTAATTTTGGTTCGAGACTCAGGCGAACTGTTTTGTTTTTTGATTTGGAAACGATCAATCGCGGCGGCTGTTCGACAACTTCCAGAGGTGTTTGACGGTCGCCGGTGTAATAGACACAAGGATGGCCGATCAATGCCTTTGCTGCGAGGATAGGGTCCACATAGCAGATCGTCTCCGGATATCGCCCGCCGTATGTTTTCAAAATGATCGCTCGACATAGAGCCTGATCATGCACAGCTAAAAAAGCATACTCCGAAGACGTGAAATCGGTCCGTAGCCGAGCCAGACTGACTCGCTTACCGGCTGACCAACCTTTCGACGTCAGTTTCTGGTGGAATGGCACGAGTTCCAGTTCGTTTCCTTTGGAGATTTCCCAGATCAGACGATCGGTGGTTGTACTGCGTTCTGGTTTTGCCTGTTCCGTGGTGCGGTTGCCGCCGATTAATGCGATCGCATTCAGTGACCGTTGCCATGCTGGTTCAGGTTCGATCCAGTTGACCAGACTGATTGTGTCCTTTGGATGTTGGCTTTCGTTGCCGTCGGAAGTTTCTGATTCTTCTGATTGAAACAGTGTCCTTGCTTCTGCGGCCAGCCAGTGCAGGCCGGAAGTTTGATAACCCCTGGCGACGCTCGAAAGATATCCTTTCTTTCCGGTGTCCTTATTGTCGGTCAACAACCACCGCTGAAAGTAAGACGATATCAGTGTTTCCAGCGGCGAGCGGCGGTAACCCGTTAGCGATCGGTTGAGTTGAGCGGAATCCGTTGGCAACTCCTGGAATTTCAACGCGACTTCGAAGACTGTAAGCACATCGGCATAGACGTTCTTGTCTCCCTTGATACCGGCGGCGATCAGTGCGTAACCCATTTGAGTTGCTTCATGCGAGTTCTCACGAAACAGCACCAGCAGATACAACAATGCGGGAAGGCGTTCCATTGCCAGCGAACTCTTGCGGCCTTTCTTTTCCCCAAGCGGCATGGCTTTCGCAAACAGCTGGCTGGCCTTTTTGAAGTCTCCTTTGAGGAAAGCATAACAGCCTTCGATTTCCGGAAACTTTGATTTCGTGCTTTCATTCAGTTGCTTCAGCGACGCAAGATCGCCGCGTGCGATGGCAAGATCCAGATTGCAGGCAAGGTTCAATCCTTCCGGGCCGGAGGCCTGTTTATTCAGATCGTCATAGATTTGTAATGCTTCGCGAGATACAGAGATTCCCATGATCTGCTGCTGAACCATTCCCTCAAGAAACAGGAGTTGAATTCCCTGCGGCAGATGGTCGTAGATGCTTCGGCTAAAAGGAGTCAACAGGCCCGCATCACGAGCGATCTTGCCACGAAAACACCGCTTAAACGATTGCACATCGCCGGTGTAGAACGCTTTTCGCAACTCGCGAATTTCGTACGCTCCGCCGTGATAAGAATAGGAATACGATGCGATAGGTATGGAACTATCTACATATTTGGCAAACCATCCCGTTCGTACGCAATCCTGGATGACATAGTCCTGCAGGTCTTCCGGGACGGTGTAATACTCATACCCCTGACTGGCTTTTTTCAGAAGTCCCTGGCTTTCCAGTTTCTTCAGCACGGGCCTGAGGGAGTTTTCTTTCAGCGGTCGTTGCTTACTGTCAGCCCAGGACGCCGCTTTGGAAAACCGTTCGATATTCGACACCCCTGACGCGCTGCCGGCAGTTGTCAGAACGTGCATCACATGACGTTCTGTCTCATTCAGGTTCTGAAAAGCGGCGACAAGTTGCCGAAAATCCACGGGCGAATCCTTTCACAGGTGCAAAGTCCAAACGCAGCCATGACGGAGTTTCCGCTGGCTCAACGTCGTGATGCAGACGTATCTTATTCAATCAGTTCGCGACCACAATGAACGTGCATGTATGAACCATCGACAGGGAAAATACGCTCCGACGCGTGCATCAGCCCTGACGTCCCAGTTGGATCTGTCTGGCTGCCTGTGGAATTTATGTGACCGTCGCAATGAGGCTCACGCCTGGCGCCATAGTCTTCGACAGCAGCCTGCCTTATGAAACATCGGTTTGTCATGTTCAGCAAGAGATCGAACAACCGCACGCAGCTTGGGGCAGTCGGTCCGTCTGGCTAGAGTGCCGCCGTGAGCAATCCACTGCTTGCGACGGAGCCTACCTCACCTAAGGCTCGGCAAGTAACTGTTCTACGCCCTGTTCGATCGACTTGTCGCCGGTGGCTCCCTTCCAGTTCAATTCTCCCAGCCACCATTGGCGAAGGTATCCGTGCTTATCGACAACGTAGACGGTCGGCCACATCGTGTTTCCCCATGCGTCCCAGTTTTTCGATGCGACATCAACCAGGATCGGAAACGCCAGTTTGCGTTCCGCTGCGGCTGACTTCACTGCGGCGGGGTCACGCTCCTGAGACGTTTCCGGCGTTTGAATGCCGACAACCACAACACCTTTCTCGCGCCATTGATCATGCCAGCGTCGGTAGATTTCGAAGTTCGCGTGGCAGTTGTGACATTGGAATGCATAGAAGTGGACCAGCACAACTTTGCCTCGAAGTTCCTTCAATGTCAGCGGCCCGGAGTTGAGCCAATCCTCGACCGCCACAAATTCAGGGGCCATCGGATAGATGCGTTTCAATTGGCTGGTCTCAAAGGACTCACCCAGCATTTTCTGCAAACGCTGCAGTTGCTCAGCTTTGAGCACCTTTTTGATCGCATCCTGCTCGGCTTTTGCCGCTGTCTTTGCTTTCGCCTGCAGGTCGTCACCCGGTTCGCCAGACATGACAGCTTTTTGCAATGCTGACTGCGCCGCGTCGGTGGACCTGGCCAGTTTGGCAAAACGCTCCTGCTGCATCGACTCCAGTTTCAACTCCAGCGCCACGTCACTGCGGAGCAACATTCTTACGTTCTGTGCCTGCAACTCAATTTGCCGCAGTCGTTCACGCTGTTCGTTCGTGACATGCTCGGCCAACCAACTGTGAACTCGTTGATCCAGTGAATCGAGGATGGGAAGCTGTTGCTGCTCAGACAGATTTCGCAATCGAAACCAGGGCCCATCGATTTCCGCGAACAGTGACTCCAGTTCCGTGACCTGCTTCGCGCTCAGCTTCAACTCCTGATGAACCTCTGGCGCGTGCAGCAGCGGTAACGTTTGGCGCGGTACGAGCGAGCGAAATTCACTTGAGACGGTTTCCCGCTGCGTCCCGATCGCTGACGGAAGCAGCACCAACGAGACCAGCAGGAGATGGAAGATCCGAATTGTCATAGCATGTTCCTCAAACCCGACTTAGCCGGACCGCGACCTGTTCGGACGCAACGGGTCAACTGGACCTGAAACAAGCGACAGTCATTTGGAGTGTGGCGACTTGTCGCCGCTTTGCCTTTCCAACACGGCATTTTTGTCAATCAGCGTGAGGAAACAGCAAGTAATCCATTTCAATTTCAGGTGAAGTCGACCGTACAAACGAACATCGTTTCCAGAGGCAAATTACCTGAAAAAGAAAGCGGTGACGAGTCACCGCACTCCAAAGGTCTCTTGTTCAGGGACTGGATCGTTGCCATGTGCCTTGATTGCAGAGGCAAGATCCGGCGCAGAGGCTGATCATATCATTTGGTCACGTCGGCCTGCGAGTCGCGTGACGAAGGCCGCATGGTTTGTTGTCGCCAAGCCTTCCTTCAGGACGCGCATTAAGTCTTCCCTTCAGGACGCGCATTAAGTCTTCCGGTGCCTGTCACCTGCGCCCTCACCTGCGCCTCGGCCCCTGCGCCTCGGCCATGCGATGTCCTGATGAGTCCTCATCATGGCAGTCCGAATTCCAGCATCCCGGCACTGGCAGCAGCTGTTCAACCAGCGCATGTGATTGTGAGTTCCCGCAACGACCGCAGCCGTAATCACCTGGCCCGGGTGTTTGGCTCTGC
>JAYSPO010000029.1:0-3013 GCA_043722015.1 Candidatus Kuenenia sp.
TCTGTTCGCATTCGCCCTCCTTTACTTTCGAGGCAAATCGGCAAACCTGCTGTCGCTGGGTGCGGTGGACTTTGGGATCATCGTGGATTCGTCGGTTATTATGGTCGAGTGCATTTATCGGCGACTGAGCGCTGATGAGTCGTCAGAATTGACGATTCAGCAGAAGATTCAACGATCCGCCGGGGAAGTCCAGCGGGCGCTGCTGTTTTCGACACTGATCATGGTCTGTGCTCTGCTGCCGCTGTTTCTTATGGCTGGGCCTGAAGGTCAGATCTTTGGGCCGATGGCGGATGCTTATGCGTTCGCTCTGGGAGGAGCGCTGATTCTGGCTCTCACACTTTCGCCAGTTTTGTGTCGAACGTTTCTGACCAAAGTAAAACCCGCGACAGACAACATACTGGTGCGAAACCTGAAACGATTCTACTTGTGGCAACTGAATCTGGGATTGCGTTTCCGCCCTGCCGTTATTGGCGTTGCACTGTTTCTGATGGTTGGAACGGCGTTGAGTCTTCCATGGCTTGGCCGCGAATTCATGCCGACACTGGAAGAAGGCAACGTTTACATTCGCGGTACGTTTCCGGCAAATGTTTCTCTGGACGAAGTTTCCCGACAAGGTGATATTGCGCGGGAGCGTCTTCAGGCATATCCGGAAGTGCGAGCGGTCCTGGTACAGCTTGGTCGGCCCGATGACGGGACGGACCCGACCGGCTTCTACAATGCCGAAATCTTCGCGCCGTTGATCCATGAAGAAGAATGGCCACATGTCGAAGCTCCCACCGGGTTGTCTCGCTTCCGGTCCGGAAACCGACATCGCACAAAAGATGAGCTGGTGGAATCAATGCAGAAGACTCTGGACGAAGCCGTTGTCGGAGTCGACTGGAACTTTTCGCAAAGCATTCGCGACAACGTGATGGAAACGCTGTCGGGCGTAAAAGGCGAAAACTCACTGAAGATCTTTGGCCCGGATCTCCAGACGCTTGAAAAAATGGCGAACGAATCGGCGGCGGTGATGCGCACGATTCCTGGAATCGAAAGCGTCGGTGTTTTTTCCATAATGGGACAGACCAATCTGGAGTTTTCCATCGACCGTGAAAAATGTGCGAAGTGGAACGTCAGCATTGCGGATGTTCAGGATGCTCTGACGACCGCTGTCGGGGGCAAGGCATTTTCGCAAATGGTCGAAGGAGAAAAGTCTTTCGATATCACTCTGCGGTGGCCGAGCCATTTGCGCGCCGATGAGGAACAGATCCTGGATATTCCTGTGGATGCTCTAAAGAACAGAGTTGTCAGCAGTACCTTTTCGCAACAGGGCATTTTGCCACTGGCAGGAACAACGAAGTCTCAGCCGGACGTGACGGGCAGCAAGGATACTGCGTTGCCGGCCACCGTACCTCGCCGCCGCCTGCGCGATCTGGTCACGCCCCGCAACGCAGCCGGAGTTCGTGATCCCAATGCACCGTTTACACGGAGCGGAGCATCCACGATTGCTCGTGAACAGGGACAGCGATTGATTGCCGTCAAGTTTAGTGTTCGTGGCCGGGATCTTGCCAGCGCAGTCGCTGAAGCGCAGAAGAAGACGGAGCCTCTTCTCAAGGCTCCATATCGTTCGGAGTGGTCCGGTGAGTTTGAAGAAATGCAGGCGGCGGTGCAACGATTGATCGTTGTTGTGTCGTTGGCTTTGATTCTGATTCTTGTGCTTCTCTACCTGGCGATGCGGTCCGTGCGAGATGTTCTGGTTGTCTTTACAAATGTGCTTGTGATCTGCATGGGGGGTATTTGGGCGCTGTTTATTACTGGCACGAACTTTAATATCTCCGCCGGTGTCGGCTTTATTTCAATTCTTGGAGTCGGCATGATGAATGGCCTGATTCTTGTGTCAGGATTCAACGCCCGCCGTCTGCACGATATTCCATTGTTTGACGCAATTCGCCACGGTGTTGAACAGCGAGTGCGTCCGTTAACGATGACCGTATTGACCGCAATCCTTGGAATGCTTCCCGCCGCAATGGCCACGAAGATCGGATCACAGACTCAGAAACCGCTGGCGATCGTCGTCGTGGGCGGAATGGCGATGACGTTGCTGTTTTTGAATCTGATCCCGGTGCTCTACAGCCTGTACGGAAACCGAAAACCGCCGGAGGTCGCCGGAATGGAGCATTAGAATTGCTCCGTCTCCACCGAGAGATCCACTGAATCACGGCGGAAACAACCGTGCCACTTTGAATCGTCTAACAACGCAACAATCTGAAATGGCAATTAACAAACACGAACAACGCCCGACCGAATCGCAGGCGCTATCGCCGATGGCATCTCTTCGTGCAGTCATGCCTCGACTCTTCGGCCATGGCGAACATGCAAAAAGCGACCAGCCTGGATGGATGTTTCGGAAATTGTGGCTGTGGTCGATCGTCAGTGCCGCAGTACTCGTCATCGCGGGAATTGTAGCTCACGTGCGAGTCGGGAATGCACTGCAGGTCTTGTTGGACGATGCTGAAGGCAAAAGGGGACGCAGCTCATTGTTTTGCTTTACAGGAGGCAAAAGGGGACATTGTACTTATCGATAAAAGTAGAATGTCCCCTTTTGCGATTCTGCTCAACTAACATCGCCGAATTTAAATAACTCGGAACTGATCATGTTTACAGAACAAGAAAGAACGCGTGCGTTAGCGGCTTTGCGCCCATGAAAGTTGTCGCTATGAAATTTCTAGCAGTCAGGCTGCGTTTCCCCAGTGTCCGGCATATCGGTGTCGTGTTGGCCATGATTATGTGCGCAACGTATGTATTGGCGTTTTTTAACATGCGCCGGGAGATCTACATGTCGTTTGTCGATCCGAGTCAGACGATAAAGGGTTTCAAATTCGGGAAGCATGCCTCGAAGGTTGCCTATGATTTCTTTTTGCCAATGATTTATGTGACCGGTGGTCTGCCACACGAGACTCTGAATGACCGCGAGCAAGTAGAAAACGTTGTGTTGCTCAAATCACGTCCAGTCTACATCTATAACCACACAGCC
>JAYSPO010000030.1:0-3183 GCA_043722015.1 Candidatus Kuenenia sp.
GACGAGCAGTGTGAAGTACTCGGAACGGGGCCACCAATGGCTACGAAACAGAGAGTAAAATTCGTTGGTCTCATTGAATGCAGGAATGATGGCCGGGGAAGTGAAGCACCAAATCGGCAGATCCGCCTGGTCCGGGTCTGTTCCCAGCAGGAGCAACGGAAGTACGAAGAGCATCACGGGGATAATGCACAGCCCGAGAATGCTCAGGATTGTGCCGAGCATGGCCTTCATTTGTGAGTTGAAACTCAAACTGAAATACACCGCGATCCACTTTACGAGTGTCATGTACAGTATGGCGTGCGAGAACAGGCCGAACTGGTATCGCCAGGCCGCTTGCCACCAGGCACCTTCGAGCATCGACGCTTCGCGCATTGGATAATAATTGTTCGCGGAGTACTCATCGAATACCCTCATCGATCCAAACAGCAGATGCGTGATCGCAGTGAAAAAGATCGGTACCAGCAGAAACATGGCCGTCTGATTGGCCGCAGCAAGCTTTTCCGTCAGCAACTCGCGATTTGTCAGAGGCGTCGTCAGGAGCAGATCGAGAGTCTGGCGTTCGCGTTCTGATGCAAACGTGCGGCAGGTGACACCGATCACCATCAGCAGACTTACAATGAACAATCCCGAATCGACGATCACGCAGATGTCGTCATAGTTGTAAGCGTTCGCTTCAATCAGCCAACCCCATTCCAGGACCATGACTGTGCAGAGCAACGTGGCGTGTAACCGCCAGCCGGAAAGGGCCGAGATCTGTCGCTCGCGCCACGCGACGGGGAGCAGCGCTGGGAACGCGCGAGGCGGTCTTGTGTCGTCCCGGAAAGTCCCGCTGTCAGAGTGTATTGTTCCGGAAATCAGTCGGAACAGTCGTCGCACCGGGAACGTAACGACGCGAAACACAAATGATGCCGTGCGATGCCCGAACTTCGCGAACGTCTGAAAGCTGAGCGGGGCATCCTGCTGGCCATGGGCAATCGCAAAGCGGCTGATCACCAGCATGACAACTGCAACCATGAGCGGCGGAATGGCACTGAAACACACATCGCGGATACTGGCAAATCCTTCGATGGCTCCCACGGACATCCCGAGAAACAGCACAAACATCCCCGCAATCGCATCGTTGCCAAACACCGGGAACCAATTTACTTTCGGCATGAATCCAATCTCATAGAGTATCAGCGGCCCGAGTCCCATCACGGCAAATAACAGGTAGGTCGCCCAAAACGCTTCCAGCGCTGTTCGAAATAATGCCGAACACATAATCGCAGTGCTGTTGACCTGGACTGCGGCGGTGAACAAACCCAGCAATGCGGCGAAGACTGCCTCCAGTCGCAGACCACCCAGCATGTAAGCGATACTCAGCATGGGAAGCGTAATCAGCATCAGAGCGATCATCGGGACCAGTCGCGAGAGAAATTTTTCCGCGATCAGGCCACCGGGTGTGATTCGCGTGATCAGAATCAGCGAAAGTGTTTGCCTCTCCCGCTCCGAAGAAATGGCGGAACACGCCATCGCCGGAAGCAGGACGTAAACTGCCACCAGATTGCAGACAAGCAGAATCGCAGCCAGTTCCCGGCCCCGACCCATGACCTGCAACACGCTCGTGTACTGGCTCACTTGATTGCTGTAGAACAGCAGCATGACCAGCATGAAGATCAGCGCGACCAGAATGCGGAGCACATACGTTCGCTTCTTGTGCGAATTCTCAATCAGCTCACGCTTGAGCAGCGGCAGTTCGAGCCATGCTGGAATTTGGGGCAGGTTCATTCTTGGAAGCTCAAGGTTTCTCGATGCGAGGTCTGAACATTCGAAAAGAGATCGAAAGTAGTTCCCCGTTGTCTGGTCATTGTTTCGGATTTGTACAAGATTCACGAATTGAAGACAGTGATCGGCAGTGCAGGGCCATGGTCGGCTAATTTGTCAATTTACAGTAGGGTGTGTGAAGCGGAGCGAAACACACCTTAGTCTAATCGCCGGTTTTTCGTTTAACGGCGAGCCGCAGGCGCAGGCGAATCCAGGCACGACGCTTGCGGCTTGCCGTTAAACGATTTTAACAGCAGTCCCGATGCAGACAGGGTCTGCAGCCTCGTTTAAGGTAAGTAGAAAGCGTTATGATTCGACTGACATCTCTGAACCGGTGTGTACTATTTTGCGGACTCGTCGCCGTGCTGGGCATTGTGAACCTCAACCCGCAAGTCCTTGCGGCAGACGCGCTTCGTCCAAACATTGTCTTCATTCTCGCCGACGATCTGGGTTACCGGGAACTCGGATCTTTCGGCCAGGACAAAATCCGCACGCCGCATCTGGATGCCTTGGCGAAGCAGGGAATGAGACTGACGCAGCATTATTGCGGCAATGCCGTGTGTGCTCCGTCGCGATGTGTGCTGATGACAGGACTTCATCCGGGGCACGCGCACGTTCGCGACAACAGCGAAATGCAGCCGGAAGGACAGAAACCGATCCCCGATTCTACCGTGACATTGGCGGAACTGTTGAAGGCCGAAGGATACGCCACTGGTACATTCGGAAAATGGGGACTTGGTGGCCCCGGTTCTGAAGGCGAACCGCTGCGTCAGGGATTCGACAGATTCTTCGGCTACAACTGTCAACGGCACGCTCACAGTTATTACCCCGACTATCTGTGGAGCGACAACGAGCGGATTCCGCTCCATAACGCTCCACCGATACCGGGACATGCAAAACTCGGCGATGGAGATGACTCTCTGGATCCGCACAGCTACGACAGGTTTAAAGGTCAGGAATACGCCCCTGACCGAATTCGCGAGGAGGCATTGCGTTTTATCGATCAACATCGGGCAGAACCATTCTTTCTTTATTATCCGTCGGTACTGCCGCATGTGGCGCTTCACGTCCCGGACGCCGAACTGCAGCCGTACACCGGACTTGGCTGGAATGATCCTCCGTTCACGGCCGCCAATGGTGGATACACGCCGCACTTTACTCCGCGCGCGGCGTATGCGGCGATGATCAGCCATCTCGACCGCGACGTTGGTGCTGTCCTGCAGCGACTGAAGGATCTCGGTCTGGAAGACAACACGATTGTGATCTTCAGTTCTGACAACGGCACTACGCATCTGGAGCAGGAAGTCGATTATGCGTTCTTCAGAAGCGTGGGTGAGCTCCGCGGACTCAAGGGTTCACTCTACGAAGGCGGCGTGCGCG
>JAYSPO010000031.1:0-2980 GCA_043722015.1 Candidatus Kuenenia sp.
CTTTGGATTGTCCAGATGCAATTCTCACGGAACGAGCAGCCCTACCTCCGAAAACTGGCGAAAACCGGGCTTGTGTGCCTCACAATTTGCCTTTGCGTCAGCCTGCCGACGCTCGTGTATGCCGACGAGTCGATAACGAAGTCTGCGGTGAAAACGGAGGCATTCCTGAGTCCCCGCGAACTACTCGCGGCAGGCGGCATGATCGGCTACGTCATCATGTTTCTCAGTTTCCTGATGGTCGCTCTGATTGTCGATTACCTGCTCACCATTCGCCGCACAACATTCATGACTCCCGGGCTGGCTGAAGAAGTCCACAAGCTCCTTGCCGACCGCAAACTGCCGGAAGCTACGAAGTTGTGTGAAAAACAACCGGGATTCATGGGCCGAGTTTTGTTTGCGGGGTTGCAGGAGAGTCAACTGGGGTACACAGCGATCGAGAAAGCGATGGAAGATGTGGCAGCCGAACAATCGGCGCGCTGCTATCGTCGGATCGAACATCTCGCGGTGATCAGTACGCTCGCTCCGATGCTGGGCCTGATGGGCACTGTCTGGGGCATGATCCAGGCGTTTATGGAATTCGAAATGAAAGCCAATCCGCAGATTTCTGAATTGGCTCCCGGTGTTTACAAGGCCCTCGTCACCACGTTGCAGGGACTGGCGGTGGCGATTCCGGCCACGGGTGCGTTGGCATTCTTCCGCAGTCGAGTTGAAGAACTTTCGATGGAAGCCGCACTACTGGCGTCGCATGTGTTTGCCGATTTCCGCCGCGCAGCGCAAATGCGAAAAAAGACTCGCCCTGGTTCGGATCCTGATGCCTGAGAGGCGTCGCTGAAGTACAGGCCTGAACGCCACGAGACAATCACCTTTCACGGATCGATCAATATGCCGACGACTGATTGACTATGCAGGCTGACACCGCACATTCTACAATTGGCAGTGAGAGAGCACTCTTGCGAATTGCAAGCCCGAAGTTTCACCATCCTCGTTGCAAGCAAAAGCGATGCTCTCGCATGGTGGTGCCCGCAGGTCGTGTCGTGTTGAAGAACGATGCAATTGTCGATGACACGGGCCTGCCTGATGTGCAGGCATTGAATTCCCGGCAACATCCTGTGGAAGAGCTGCCGGACAATGTCCTGCTGTTCCTGTTGGCGAGCCGTTACTGCGAAGTTGACAGTGAGCTGAAAGACGTTGCGTGGAATCAGTTTGGAAGTCTGCCTGCGGGCTGGTCTTTGGTGCAGGCCGTTTGTGACTTCGTCCACCGGCATATCCGGTTCGATTACCTGCGGGCCAGAGCGAATCGCACGGCCTGCGAAGTTTATCGGGAACGAGCAGGCGTGTGCCGGGACTTCATGCATCTGGCAATCACATTTTGCCGCAGCCTGAACATCCCCGCACGCTACTGCACCGGATATCTTGGCGATATCGGTGTGCCAGCCGCTGCGAGCCCGATGGATTTTAGCGCGTGGTTCGAAGTGTATCTGGGTGGAGCATGGTATGTGTTTGATGCGCGAAACAACAGACCTCGCATCGGACGCATCCTGATGGCTCGAGGCCGTGATGCCGCTGACGTGGCGCTCACGACCACGTTCGGTAGAAATCAACTGCAGGCCTTCCGAGTCTGGGCTGATCCGGTTGTCGGGCGGAACTGAATTTCAGAGAGTGAGATCGCAATATTTTCCAGAAATATCGACATGCTCCCAAGTGGTGGTTGAAAAAGGTGTCTGGAACGAATGGCATTAGTTTTCCGGAGTGTTTTCTGATGCCTCCAAAGTTCCAGACACCTTTTTCAACGCGATCCCATGCTCCTGGGAGTGAATCTGGGAACGTTGAAGCAGGCGAAGTCGTAAGACTTCGGCCTCAAGGAACGGCAAATCTCCGAATTCTTTCGAACCCGGCGACAACTCATTCCTGGTGCGTCGTTAAGGCTTGATTTTTGGGTAGGCCGGACCAAGCGAAGCGCCGTTCCGGCGCTTGGTCGAACTGCCGGAACGGCGCTGCGCTTTGGTCCGGCCTACAGAGCAACCCGAATCCTTAGTCGTGACGACGCACTAGCCGTGAACGGTTTATCTTATCCCAAACCAATTGGTTGCAGCGGGCAACGGTTGGCGACGAAAGTGTGCGTTTCGTCATCGTTTTCGAAATGGACCGTGACGGTAGCGCGGTGGGAACCGCCGGAAATTTCAGTGATGACGCCACGACCGTAGCGAGGATGGCGGACCTGCATGCCTTCGCGAAACGCCGGCAGGGCGCTGGCATCATCTGTTCCTGTTGCGTCTGGCAGCGTTGATTGTTCTTTCTGTGCAGCAAGTTCTGATGCCGTCATAATCAGTTTTCTGTCGCTGACTGACTGAGCCGCCACAAACCGACGTCGCGCCTTCTCCAGATGTTGATCGAGCAATGCCTCTGTGATCGGCGGAGGGGTTGCGACTGTTGACTGACGTGAGATCGCCCCGTGCAGTTCGGGAATAAACGGACTGGAAATCGTCGCACGCCGCATCCCGCGAAAAGTGCGTTCAGACGTCTGGGTCAGGGTCAACTCCTGCATCGCCCTGGTAATCCCGACGAAGAGCAGTCGGCGCTCTTCTTCGAAGCTGGCAGGATCGCCGTCGCGGACGGCGCGTTCGTGAGGAATCAAGCCGCTCTCGATCCCAATCACGTAGACTGCCGGAAACTCAAGTCCCTTGGACGCATGCAGCGTCATTAGGGTCACGGCCCCGCGACCGGGATCGACGCTGTCCGCTTCGTTACTCAATGTCGCCAGTTCGAGAAATCCCTGGAGCGATGGCGGATCGTCTGTGCCCCCGGGAAGCGGGGAGAGCAGATCAACATCGCCACCAGCGTCATCCTCTTCGTCGTCTTCATTCTCACCAGCTGCGTCGTACTGACGAGCGGCCGAGATCAGTTCAAAGACATTCGCCGCTCGATCGATATCCACTTCATCCGATTCTTCGCGCCAGAGTGACAAATAATCGATGTCGGC
>JAYSPO010000032.1:0-7305 GCA_043722015.1 Candidatus Kuenenia sp.
CCCTTGATTCCGCCACCTGCGACGAACACAGAAAATCCTTCCGGATGATGATCGCGCCCGTCCGGTCCGGGCGCATGTGGTGTCCGGCCGAATTCGCCAGCCCATAAAATCAGCGTGCTGTCGAGCATGCCGCGCTGTTTCAGATCTTTCATCAATGCCGCCACAGCGCGGTCGGTTTGTAGTGCATTCTTTTCATGTCCGGCTTTCAGACCACCATGCTGATCCCATGTTCCGTTCGAAAGTCCATAAGGACAATTGATCTGGACGAACCGCACTCCGGATTCGATCAACCGCCGGGCACGCAAACACTGTCGCGCGTAAAGCCGCGTGTTCTGGTCGGGATCATCGAGCCCATACAATTCACGAGTGGATTTCGTTTCCTGTGACTCATCAAGCACATCAGGAACGAGTGTCTGCATGCGCGCTGCAAGTTCATAGTTCCGAATCGCACTTTCGACAGCATCGTTGCCGCCGAGACTCGCGGAAAACTCCGAATCCTGCTGGCGGAGCAGATTCAATTTTGCCCGCTGAAGCTCAGGCGATCCGGCAGCCAGCAGATTATCCAGCGGAGCACCGTCTGCTTTCAGGATCGTGGCTTCATAACTTGCGGGCAGAAATCCACTGCCAAATGCTTCCAGTCCGCCCACCGGAACATGGCCAAAACTCAGCACCACATATCCCGGCAGATTTTCCGATTCGTTCCCAAGCCCATAACTGACCCACGATCCGAAACTTGGTCGCCCCGCACGATTGTTTCCAGTATGCAGCAGCAGCACGCCGGTCGCATGAATCGGCAAATCCGCTTTCATGGATCGAATCACGGCCATATCATCGGCACACGAGGCGATGTGCGGAAAGAGCTCACTGATCCACATGCCTCCGTCGCCGTGCTGAGCAAATTTCCAGGGACTCTTGACCCATCTGCGCGTCGCGTCACCGGTCCACTTTTCACCCTCATGCGCCGCAAGGGCTGGTTTGGGATCGAATGTATCGACGTGTGAGACGCCACCGTCCATAAACAGAAAGATGACGTTCTTCGCCGGGCCGGAAAAATGCGCCTGCGATTCTGTCGCGCCGAACCCGCGTTCCTGGCTCAACGCCGACCACGCCACCATGCCGAATCCGGTGGCGCTGGACTGCAGTAACTGACGACGGCTGAGCGGTGCAGGCGCTCGACCGGGGCAGCGAGAACGATGATGGGAGTTCTGTGGCATAATCAGCTACGCTTACTTTTTCAAAACATGTTGCAGTTGAGTCAGGTTTTGGGTGCGATGGCGGAACGATCAAACGTAGGATGGACATTCATGTCCGTCGCATGGCCATGAAACACGGTCGAAGCGATGGTTATCGGACCCTGACATCCGCTCGATCATGCAACCGTGTTTGGCCAATCTCTCGGACATGAATGTCCAAGGTACAGGAATCACGGACCGCGCCACCGCGTTACGGTATGAAAATGAACTCTTTGAAGTTGAAAACTGCGTGCGCTGCGTCTTTCCAGATGGATCGGTTTGCCAGAATATCTGCGGCGCTAACGCCGTGAATTGTACCAAGATCGACGATCGCCTTTTCAAACCGCTGTAATTCCGCCGCCGACGCCGGGCGACCAAGAGCGGATTCGAACATCCGCGTCAGCCGCTCAGGGACATCGATACTACCATCCGCGACGAGTGATTCCGACCACCGATCTGCCATGGCCAGCACGAATGGATCATTCAGCAATGCCAGACTTTGAGCAGGCACGTTCGATGCATCGCGACGTCCCTGAGCAATTTTGCCGCCGGGCAGATTGAAGGCACTCAGAAACTGAGCGGCTTCCATCAATTGAAACTTGATGTAAATGCTGCGACGCCCGTCGCCATCGAGCGGACCGATGTACAATCGCTTTTCCGTGTCCGCAGTCGCTCGGTATGGATGAACGCTCGGTCCGTACATGGTGCCGTCGAGCCGTCCGGATACCGCCAGAATGCTGTCTCGAATTACTTCTGCTTCCGCCCTCCGCGCGGGATACCATGACAACAGCAAGTTGTTCGGATCCTTTTCACGACTGGCCGTCAACGGTGCGGCCGCTGACTGAAACGCGCGACTCAGGATCAGAGAGCGAATCAGTTTTTTCATTGACCACTGATCTTTGACAAACTGCGTGGCGAGATGATGGAGAAGTTCCGGATGCGATGGCAGTTCGCCGACGTGTCCAAAATCATCCGGCGTGCGGACAAGGCCGTTTCCGAAAATCCAATACCAGATCCGATTGACCATCACGCGCGACGTGAGTGGATTGTCAGCGTCCACGATGGCTTCGGCGACCAAAGCTCGCCCGCTGCCTCCGGATGATGTCGGTGCGATCGCTTGCAGATAGACATTCGCGATGTAAGTCTCATGACTCACATCGTTTCCATCTCGCGATTCATTCGGATGTGTCGTCCGCGACACTGCTTCAAGATACCGCCTTTCAACCACATCGCCGGGTTTCGTGTATTCGCCCCGTGTCAGGAGCGGCTGATCAAAACCCGGCCCTTCATCTGCCATCCCGGGCATTGTGCGTGGCAACGTGATTTGACTCGCTTCCACTTCCCGATACTTCGCGATCAGTTGAGCCAACTGTGGCGTTGAGTCCGCTCGATTGGACAGCACGCCTTTGGCCAGCAGCCATTCCAGCCAGCGAACATCGTCGTTTGTGGTGGTGCACGATTCGAACCTGACGACAGCGTTTGCAGCAATCGCAGCATAGCGTTGCACTGCCTGATCCAGTGACTGCACGGCGTCGCCATGGTAGAGCCCGGTTAAAAACGCGGCCTCGTCGCGCGGCGTTTCGGCTCCGTCGTGAGCCACCACACGTCGCACGCCCCACCATGTGCGCGGATTTTTTGCGTGGTCGTTGAACGAAAGACGCTGGTTCTCAGTATCCTTGCTGAGCGTGCCCAGGGGATCGGGAAATTTCGGGTTGTCCCAGAATGTAAGCAGCTCGGCATATGGATGCAGCGGTTGAGTGCCTTCCTGAAAATCGACGGTGATCCACGACCAGTCCGGATGATGAATCGAATGCTGATTCGTGTAGTTCAACTGGCAATTGTTGAACACCAGTCGCGCCAGACTGAATCCGCCGCCCATGACTTCAAAGCTCATCTTGCCGTGAGTCCGCGTCAGCGGCGGTGATCGAAACGCTCCGTTCAACTTGTCGGACAGGCCAGACGTAAAGACCCCGGCCGACAACACATGCCGGATCGCCGAATCACCTTCAGTCGCAACGCTGAAATCGCCGGGACGCCATGCCGAATCGCGGAGCCCCATGCCATCTGCGGTCCAGTCTGCCTTTTTGCCTTCCCGAAAGTCCGCCACGGTGGTGAACTGAGCAGTGTTGAAGGCCGCGTGCTCGGCAGACCTGGCTGAATATTCTGCAGTGGCCAACTGCCATGTCTCAGCGATGCCGGCACCAGGCGTTGCGGCATGTTTCGTCAATTGGCTCCATGCAAACAACGGATCCGTCGCAATGGGAACAGCATCACCAGCCGCAGCCAGCAGCGCGTTGAGCTTGTCTGCATTCAGTGCGGCGGCATCACGCTTCCAGATACTTGAAAGTTCGCTTCGAATGGATGTCTTCAACATTGAGAGATTGTGCATTGTCAAGGAGTTGACAATGCCGTTATCCAGTGTGTGCTGGACTGATCGCGAGCTACGGAGAATCCCCAGCAAGGCGTGGTAATCCTTTGTTGATACGGCGTCAATTTTGTGATCGTGACACCGAGCGCACGCAACGGTCGTGGCCTGAAATGCTTTCGTGAGCGTATCCAACTGGTTATCCACGACGTCGTATCCAATGCTGCCGAATAACACGCAACTGTCGTGATTGACTTCACCGAAACGATAAAACGCGGTCCCGATCACTGATTCATTGAATTGCTCCGTCGCATTGTACCGAGGAGTTGCCAACAGATCACCAGCAATGTGTTCTCGCACAAATTGATCATACGGCACATCTTCGTTGAACGCTCGAATCAGATAGTCACGATATCGCCACGCATACGGGACATCGTAATTCCATTCGTTGCCATGCGTTTCCGTAAATCGCACGACATCCAGCCAGTGCCGCGCGAAGCGTTCGCCGAACTGCGGTGATGCCAGCAGGCGATCGACCAGTTGTGTATACGCAGTTTCGCGATCCTGTCGGCTGGCTTCCACGAACGCGGAAACATCGTTCGGCCCCGGAGGCAGACCAGTCAACACAAGAGTCGCGCGGCGGATCATTGTTTCCGGCGACGCCAGTCCGACAGGCGTAATTCCCTCTGCCCCCATGCGATGCCGCAGAAACCGGTCGATCGCCGAGCCGCTCCATGCGATATCATTGATTTCCGGTACCGGTGGATCAGTGACCGGCTGCAGACTCCACCATTGACGTCGCTCCGCAAATGTTTCGTCCCACGACTTGCGAATCTTTGCAGCTCCGACTTCCGTACGAGGATCAAACGCACCGCTTTTCACCCAGGTTTCCAAATCCGCAATCTCCGCCGCTGTCAGCTTGCCACCGGCGTCCTTCGGTGGCATCTGCACATCCGGATTGTCCCAACGCACGGCCTTGATGAGCAAACTTGCAGCCACATCGTGCGGCACAATGGCTGTCCCGGAATCACCACCGAGTTCCCATCCTGCTTTTGAATCCAGGAGTAATCCACCGTTCTGTTCCGTCTTTGCGCTGTGGCATTCATAGCAACGATTGATCAGCAGTGGCCTGATGCGGGATTCAAAGAATTCGGCGCGTTCATCTGCAACGACGACTGTATTGCTCAGCATCGATGTCGCTGTGGCAAACAGCGACATAAAGTTTAGAAGGGTTCGCGATAGAAAGCAGCTTCGGAGCATGATCATGCCAGTTTAAAACACACGGGATAGCTCAGCGGGACGACTCATTCTACGAAGTGACGATGGACATGTCACCTGGATTTGCCAGGCGGCTGCGCTTCGGCGACGCACAGGTACCGGCGACGCACAGGCACCAGTCACCCTCCGCCTTTTCGTTCTCCGACAACTAGAAATCCCGGTTGACGACAATTATAAGTACCGGCTGGAAGAACGGTTTTTGGCCAGCGGTATGATGCAGCCACGGGCTGAGCCCGTGGAATCGCGGCCCATCAGACAACGGCTCAACTACGTTTCCGGCCCACAGGGCCAGCTGTTCAAATAGCCTGGCCTGAAGGGCCAGGTCCACGAACAGAACTACAGATTTCAGGCCCAACGGGCCGACAGTTCGATTCGCCCCCGTTGCCCAATCGAATGACCGGCCCGTTGGGCCTGGATAATCCCGGGGATGCCAAATTCCTGGGCCGTTGGCCCAGGCTATTGGAACTGTTGGCCCCTTGGGCCGGAACCCCGAACCGCCAGCCCATCGGCCCGCGTTCGCGAAACTAAAGGCGGAAACGGCAAGGCAGATGATGCGGTGAAACCCCGTGCCGCTCAATTCGTCAATGAATCGCTCATTTCAGAAACGCAGCTTTCAATTCTTCAATCGCCGCATCCGGCATTGGAGCGACGTCACCGATCACGCGGGAATTGATCACGGCTTCGGCGGTCGATTCCAGAACTTCCAGCCGATCAAAGGCATCCAGCACGGTCGAACCGGTCACCAGCACGCCATCGTTTTCAAGGATCGCCGCAGGGCTGCTCACCGACACAAAATCCGCGATTCCGTCGCCCGCTTTGTACTGCACACCGTACGGCACACGTTGCACATCACGCAGGAAAATGTAGCTTTCCGGAATTGTCCGCGCATCAAAGACGGCATGAGTGATGCTAAAGGCTGTGGCATTCACCGGATGCGCGAACACAATCGCATTGATCCCGGGATGTTCTCGATAGATGGCATGATGAGCCAGCGTCGCGCGGCTGGGTGTCCTGCCGACTTCGGACTGCGCATTCCGCACCAGCACAAAGTCATCGATCTCCAGTGTTTCACGGTCCTGCTGTGACGGCGTAATCAGAAAGCTTTCAGCATCGAGGCGAACGGAAAAGCTGCCTTCGGTGCTGATGAGCAGTCGCTGTCGGCAGCCTCGCCGCACGAACGCGCTCAGTTGGCGTCGCAGTTCTTTTTCCTGTGATGTCGCTAGCCCTGGTTCAAAACTTTCCAGCCGCACGTTTCGCTGCTGAGCCATTTCCAGCTGTGTATCGCTCAGGTAATTCACGTCCCCCAGATGCCGACCTTTGATCACAGTCTTGCCGGCAAATTCAAAGGCTTCAAAACGCTGAAATGCATGAGACAATGATGTGCCACCGACGACCACTCCGTGATTTTCCAGAATGACGCTGTCACTGCCCGCTGCAAATGTCGCAGCGATATTCTGCCCGAGTCTGCTGCTGCCCGGTAGCGCATACGGTGCAAAGCCCGGCTGCCCGCAGACAAAGTAGGCCTGATGAAACAACCGCGTATTCGGAACCTGTCGACAAATACTGAAAGCCACCAGAGCAACCGGATGCGCATGCACGATGGCCGAAATGTCCGATCGAGCGTCGTAGATGGCTCGATGAAACGGATACTCAGACGAAGGTCGATGCGGACCATCCACTGCCCCGTCCGACCGGACACACACAATGTCATTTCGTGTCAGGCTGCCCTTATCGATCCGGGCGGGTGAAATCCAGACGTCACCATTGTCGTCACGAATCGACAGGTTGCCCCCGGACGTTGTTGTCATACGGTACCGATAAATGCGATCCATCGTCAGCATAATCGCGTCACGAGGATGCACAAGATCGCGTTGCGACATCAATCAACTCCGGCGAACGCTGGCGGATCACAGAACTATGGAGAACGGCTTTATCGACAACTCATTATGCCGCCATTGTATGTTGGTCACTCCACAATTTCCAGGCAGGCAGTTCCTGGCAGCAGCCAGGGAAGTCGGCGTGCGTCGGTCGATTTGCGGTAACCGTTCACGCCTCAGAACGAATCCTGCGCAAGCAACCACAGAGCAACACAAATTTACACAGATAGAAATCAACAATCAATCTGTACTACTAACGATCAGAATTTTCGCGTGGCACGAAGAAATTCGGTTGCAGTCCAAAAAAGAGGCTCAGGGACCGCCAGAGGCAAAACACAAATCGCATTCTTGACCACGGAGGGCACGGAGGGAATCGCAGAAAGAATACGGTCAGTATGAAATCAAGAAATCAATCTTTTAGCCCCGTCATCGAGCCTCTGGTGCTCCGTACTACTAACAGTTGAATACTTGTTTTCTCGTGGCGATTTTCGGGGGTCCCATTGCAGAAGTCAGCTCTGGTGTGGCAGAAACATTTATTGCAGAAAAATACAAA
>JAYSPO010000033.1:0-3912 GCA_043722015.1 Candidatus Kuenenia sp.
CCGCCAAAATGGGGCCCGGCGCAAACAACATGGCAGGGCGAATTTAACGCAGAAAACGCTGCGATGGTGATGGATTCGCCGGCGCGAGCGCAAATCAGAACGAAGCTGATCGACGGAGACTCCGTCGTCTGGGTGTTGCTTGAGTGTGGTCGGCAGGAGGAGGACAACGTCGCATTTGAAGTGCTGACCACGGAACTCAGGAGGCTCGAAAGCACGATCAAGTTGCCGGAGATCGAAGTCAAGGACCTCGGTGAATTGTCTGTCGCTCCGGATGCTCTGAAAGTTGCTTTCTCAACGATCCGGATTTCACGCGATGATGCGAAAGAACGGGCTCTCGTTGAGATGCTTCTGCGAGTCGAATCTGACCTGCTGGAAGAACCTCATGTCAGTCAGCCGATGGCGTTCCCGGTGTTTGGACGCGGTCGAGTTTTGTATGCCCTGGTGGGAAAGGGGATCGCCCCGGACGTCATTGAAGAAGCTTCTCAGTTTCTGACCGAAGGTTGTCAGTGTACGGTGAAGGCTCAGAATCCCGGTGTGGATCTGATCATGAATGTCGATTGGGATAAAGTCGTCATTCCCACTGAATCACTGGGCAAAGACCTGCCTCCGCTGGCTGGCTTCTCCGGTTTCGGACGACCTGATGTCGCAACGTTCCATGCGGTCGGTTCAGAGCAACACCATGCCGCAGCGAGCGACATGCCATCGGCTGGGATTGGGAAGAATGTGCTGCTGGTTCTGCTCTGCCTCGTGATTGGCGCAGTCGTCGCAACGTGGTGCCTCATGCCGCGCACGAATTGAAACGGGACAAAGTATGACTGTCTGGCGACTGGTAATTCGTGAAATCTGCCATCGAAAACTCAGTTTCCTGATGGGTGTCATTTCCGTGACGACTGCCGTAGCCTGTCTCATCGGCGCACAGGCCTTGCTGCAGGCCGACCGCGTCATCACTGAGCACCTGCTTGCGCAAAAACAGTCGGAGGTTGCACTGGCCATTGCCGCGAGAGAGGGGGTCGTCAAACAAGCGGGCGCTGACCTTGAAGACGCCATGCGGAAACATATGCTGGGTCTTGGCTTTAACATTCTGATCCTCCCGCAGGCGCAGTCACGATCAGAATTGCTGTTGAACGGCATGACGGCCACGATGCCGGAAAGCTATGTCGACAAGCTGGGGCAATCCGACATTGTCACCGTCAACCATCTGTTGCCCAGCGTGACTCGGCGAGTTCTCTGGCCGGAGCAGGACAGGGAGGTCATTCTGATTGGCACCAGAGGCGAAGTTCCGATTCAGCATCGAGAGTCAAAGAAGCCGCTGCTGGAAGAAGTCGCCGAAGGCAAAATGGTTGTCGGCTATGAAATCGGGAAAGAGCTTGGCTTGAAGGTTGGCGATACGGTGCTGTTTCAGAAACAGGAGTTGACGATCTCCGCGACGCACCCCGCACGTGGCTCCAGCGATGACGTCACAGTCTGGATCAACCTGCGGCAGGCCCAGGAAGTTCTGGGCATGCAAAATCTGATCAACGCGATCCTGGCCCTCGAATGCGAGTGCGCCGGCGATCGCATTTCCGCAGTCCGCGCTGAGATCGAAGCGATTCTGCCTGGGACACAGGTGATTGAAAAATAGTAACCGTTCACGGTATCAGTTCTGCAGGAGCGATGGAGCGGGCTGTTTGTTGAGCTTCGCTTCGATGGAGGACTTCAGAAAGTCGAAGAAGTTGCGTTGCTGTTTTCGGCAGGTGGCCAGAGCTGACCACATGCGTTCGTGATAGCGCTGACCCGCTTCGCTGCGAGTTCCCTGAGTGATCATGCGGTCGATCACGCATTGACGGATCTGTTGTTCGTTGTGATTGTTGGTCGGTTCGACGCCTTCCGCAAACATGAAGCGGAAATAATCCTGAGACATATCATACGACTGCACTTCGTCGCTGCCTTCCACGACGAATTCGCGGATGGCGAAGCGCGCAGCAAGGTTCATGGCCTCCTTTGAGGAAGGAGGATTTCGAACCAGCTCGAGAAAGCGGTCGCGATGGATCATCATTGAGCGGCGAAAACCTTCGACCGTCATTGTCTCGCGGGTATGCCATGCCTGAAACAGCCGCCGCGAACGATCCTCCAGCTGTTCGGCCCAGACTTTTGTTTTCTCGTCCGGGAGCTTCTTCAGGAACCGGATGTCGCGTATCAAATGAGCCCAGCAGTACTGAGCCTTAATCCAGAAGTTCCACGCGAACGAGCAGTTGGCTGAGAAGTAATCAAAGTTCAGATAGCCCGCGAATTCCTCACCGACAAGTTCTTCGAGCACTTTGCGAGATCGCGTCGGAGCAATGTGAAACACCGTGAAGATGGCCGATGCGATGCACCAGATCCAGTGCTTCTTGCCGTTGTTTTTGAAACTCGTCTCATCGCTGCCGAGCTGTTCCTGCTGCGGGATCGCATCCTTCAGCTCCTGGTAGCTCTTGTCCAGCGAATCCGCAATCAATCCCGTGCAGAGCTTGGCCAGATAGCCTCGCGAAACCGGCACCTGCAGTACGTCTTCCATGTACGCTTCGATGGTGGAATAGCTGCAATGAGCTGCGGACTTCATCCACCCGATCATCGCCAGCAGTCGCGGCCCGAAGATGGGTTTGTTGAGGATGTCGCCAACGTCAGGCACATATCTTTCACCATCGTCCGTGAGATAAACTCGCAGCCGAAGTTCGGTGACGAAGACCGGCGACTCGGGGAGCTCGATGAACTGGTATGTCTCAAATTCGTCGGTGGGCTTCAGCCCGAGTCGCTCCACGTCTTCGCTGGTGATTTCATAGTCGAACGTTTCATTGACACGTTCCGGCGGCAGGTTTTCCCGCAGATGCTGCTGATGCCCCGGCTGGCCACCGCGTTTCGGCTTACCGCGTCGCCCTGGCTTTTTCGATGTCTTCGGCTTGGTGATATCGCTGGATGGCGGTTTCGATGATGTCGATGAATCTTTTGTCGCTTTGGCCAGCGCCAGTTCCAATTCCGCAACTCTCGCCGTCAGCCTCGCAATCTGCTCCGATTGCCTGGCCACCAACTTCTGAAGATCCTCAATGATCTTGTCTCTCGCGTCCATGTCCGGACGCTAACAAATCTCCTTGATTTGACCCAAGAGCAATTTCATCCCGTGAACGGTTACGAAAAATATTCGCAGGCTCTTGCTCGAGCCGAAGCCCGATCCAAAGCCAGGGAAGCCGCCGCATCAGCCCTCGACCAGGAAAAGGAATCCGGACACGCAACATTGCTGCGGGAGGAAAAGGTACGCCACGAGTTGGAACAACAGCACGCTGGATTCGCAGCCGTGATGGTCCCGTTGGTTCTTGTTGGTTCCGCCGTGACGATCTTCCTGCTGGCTCTTGCGAACGCTCGCCAGCGAACAGAAGAGATCGGCATTCTGCGAGCCATCGGGCTGAAATCGCGGCAGATTATTCTCATCTTCCTGGCAAAGGCAACGCTTGTCGGCTGCGTGGGAGCATTGCTCGGCATGGGCTTTGGCTTTTGGGGCGGATGGTCGCTCAGTGGCCTGGCGAGCAACGGATTGGCATGGCGGCAACTGTTTGACACCGGGGATTTGTTGTTCACGATCATCGCGACACCGTTCCTTGCGATTGTACTCACGGGAATCGCAAGTTGGGTGCCCGCTGTTCTGGCTGCTCGGCAGGACCCCGCTCTTGTGCTGCAGGGAGGATGACCTATGTACCGGCAAGCTGACGCATGCCGCTCGCCGGTGCCATTGTCCTGTGACGTGTCCAACGAAACGATCGCCCAAATGTTGCTTCAGATTAACAAGGTTTCGAAAACGTACGCGGATGGTCAGTCAACCGTCCGGGCTGTCAGCGATGTGTCATTGCAGGTCTCTGTCGGTGAGTTTATTGCCGTGCAGGGGCCCAGTGGTTGCGGTAAAAC
>JAYSPO010000034.1:0-4644 GCA_043722015.1 Candidatus Kuenenia sp.
TAAACCTGGAATTGAAATGGAATGTTCGTTGTTTTCCCAAACCGATTGACAAAAACGCCTTCTCGGAAAGGCAAAGCGGCGACAAGTCGCCGCACTCCAAATGATCCGTCGGATTGTGGTCTAAAGTCTGAAGCGCCAAGCCCTCTACAATTCCCCCAGTCTTTTCCTGGCATCGGCCACTTTCGGATGATCGGGGAATTTATCGATCATCTGCTGATAACAGTTCTTTGCCTGAGCCACATCCTGCAGTACTTCGAAACAGCGAGCTGCTTCGAACCAGGCCATTGCCGACCATTCTTTGTGACCGTAGGCAAACGCCGCTTTGAGGAAGTGCTTTGTCGCTTCCTTGTGGTTCTTCTGAGCAAAATAGCATTCGCCGATCATGAATCTCGCTTTAGCAGCCGTTTCTGTTTCCGTTTCCTCAGTCACTTTTTCGTAGTAAGGAATTGCCTCCGCCAGTTTGTTCTGCTGCTGCAAAGCCCAGCCGACTCCGTATCGCGCCTCAGGTTTGAGTTCAAACTCAGGAAAACCATCCAAAGCCTGCTGATGAAGTCGTCCACTTTCTTCCCATTGTTCCAACGCGGCGGCACACTCGCCAGATCGATAGAGCGCCAATGCTGTGTAAGTTGGATGATTGGCCGCGATCACCGAAGCATAATGCGTCAGCGCGGGTTGCCACTGCTTTTGTTTATACAGACATTCGCCCAGCAGGAACTGTGCGTCGCCGGACAATGGTCCGCCAGGATAAGATTTCAGCTGCGACTCAAATGCACCCGTCGCTGCGGCAAAGTCGTTCGCTTTGAGAAAACTCCAGCCTCGTTTATGCGCCGCTTTTTCACCAATTTCCTGGCTCGCCACTGCAGCCGCTTTGGCCTGAGCTTCTGAGTACGCTTTCACCGCTGCTGGAAATTCACCAGCGTCATAGTAGGATTCACCCACACGAAACCAGCTTTCAGCCGCCAGTGCGCTGTCAGGGAATTCTGTTCCCAGGCGACGAAATGCGGCGATCGATTCTTTGCTCTGAGTCAATTCAAAATGTGCCCAGCCGAGTTCATACAGGACTTTGTCCGCGTCGGCATACTTCGGATCCTTCGCCAGAATGCCGGCATACGCCTGAGCGGCTTCGGCAAACTTCTGTTGCGCGGCGAACGAAAGTCCCAGCAGGTATTCAGCATCCAACGCGTCCTTTTGCGGCGGATTGCTCCTGAGGAAAACTCCGACATCATCAACCGCAGCAGGAAACTGGCCGAGCTGATACTCCGCCATCGCGCGGACGTACATGCCTTTCGGAGCCAGTTCGCTTTTCCCGTAGCGGTCCGCGAGCGTTTTGATTGCCTCCACTGACTTCGCGAAATCCTGCTTCTTGAAGTACGACCAGCCAAGGCCATACTGAGCGTGTGGAGCAAACGTGCCGGCTGGCCATGTGCTGACAACAACGGCATACTGATTGATTGCCTGATCAAATGCGTTCTGTGCATAGGCAGCTTCGCCCAATCGAAACGTGGCTTCTTCGCCAAGCGCGCTTTTCGGAAACTCACGCTTCAATTGTTCCAGCTTCGCAGCAGAATCTGACGGGCGATCCAGGCGACGATAGACATCCGCCAGCGCCAGCAGCGTCTGATCGGACTGCGTGCGATCCGGCTGTGCGGCAAGCGACTTTTCGAATGCAATGGCAGCTTTGTCCAACTGATTCTCTGCTACTTGACAACGTCCCATGATCGCCATTGCTTCGCTCTTGAGAGCCGCATCGGAAAGGCTCTTCAGCGTCGAATCAAGTTCTTTCAGCGCATCTCCGTTCCGGCCAGCCAGTTGCAGTGCGAGTCCCAGGCGAACTCGCGCCTGTGCCGCACTGGCATGTTGCGGAGCCAGCTTCAGGAAATCGCGATACAACCGTTCGGCATCAGCGAATTCACGCAGCAGCAGTCGAGCTTCGGCGCCGATAAACTGCACATCCGGCAGCAGGGCATCGTTTGGATATCGCTTTGCGAAAGCATCGCTGCCCGCCTTTGCTGCTGCATGGTTGTCAAATTCCAGGGCCGTCAATGCTGACATGTACTGGGCCTGCGACGCCAGTTCATTCTGAGGATATTTCTGTGAGAACTCAGCGTACAACGGAACCGTTTCCGCGCGGCGGTCAGGAAGTTCGTACAGCGCATCAATCCGAGCCAGCACCAGTTGCGGAAACGCAGGACTTGATCCATGTTTCGCGATGGCCGCATCAAGTACCTGCAATGCCTCCTGGGGATTCTGTTCCTTCAGCAGCGAACGACCGATCCACTGACTTGCTTCAGCCGCTTCCGGCACATCCCGTTTCGCGACGTATTCCAGACCAGATCGAGCGTGTGCGTACTTGCCGGTCAGGTAGAAGCATTTTGCACCAGCCAGCACTGCGGTATCATAGTGTTTCGATTGAGCGAACTCTTTCGGCACGGTCCAGTACAGTGTTCCGGCTTCGTCGTATTTTTTCAGTTCGTACAGACAACGAGCCTGACGCAGCATAGCCGTATCTGCCAGCGGAAATTCTTTGACGGTGCTCACTTGAGCAAACAGTCCCTGAGCCTGATCAAATTCTCCCCCAGTAAAGAGCAGTTCCGCATGTCGCATTTTGACTTCGGTCAGCAATGCATGTTGCGGGAATTTCGCTTCGAACGCAGTGAACGTCGCCAACGCATCGTCAGTCTTCTTCAACGCTTCCTGACAGATCCCCAGAGCATACGTCGCATCCGGCACAAGTTCGTCTTTGGGAAATGAATTCGTCAGAGCCGCGTAGCTGGCGGCCGCATCGTCGAGCTTGTTCTGCTGGTACTGACTCTCGGCCTGATAGTAGAGAGCTCGGCCTGCATAGAGACTCTGAGGAAAATCCTGCGCGAGGCGGGCGAATGCTGTCTCAGCCTTTGTGTAGTCTTCCGGCTTCTTTGATGCCTGAGCCTGCGTGTACCGTGCCGTGCCAAGATTCAAAATTGTCTGGTCAAGCAATTCGAACTTCGGATACTTCTGCAAAACCGATTCAAACGTCGCCGCAGCGGCCGGAAGCTGTTTGGCCTGAAGTTGGCAGGTTCCCAGATAATGCGTCGCTTTATCGACGCGGGAATCTTCGGGAAATTTCTGCAGGAACGTTTTCCACTCGTCAATCGCCGATTCGTACAGCTTCTGATTCTGGAATCCGACGGCCACCGCAAATTGCCGCGTGCCCTGTTCAGTATCTTCCGCCTTGACTGTCGCTGCCGTGAATACTGCGAACAGCAGGACAAAAACCACGCAAAGACGAAAAGAACGCTGCAATTCAGCCTGAAACATGACAAAGTGCCTGAAGCCATCTGGAAGTCGACGGCAGCAATCATCTGCTAACTCCACCGGCTCCCTGCCGCACCGCTCCGCGATGATATGAACGCTGCCAGGCAAAGTCAAATTGCAGTGCGTCGGTGAGACGAACGGGAAAATCGGCTCCATTCCGACGGCATACGCGCAGTTGTTGAGATAGCTCCACGCGATGTCCTCTGGCGACTGATCGACAACGCCTCCCATCGTAATATGGACATGATCAGCCAGCAAGCCAACTCTGAACACGTTCATCAGCCATCGAATGGTGATTCATTTGTTTCGCCACATAGCCTTCGACCACGCTGCGAGTTGCCGCCCCGATACTGCGAACTGCATAGTTGCGTTGGAAGGCTCTTGGCTGGTCGGCTCGAACAAGATACTGAAGACGGCCTTTGACGCTGCGAATTATCTGAGCTGGAGAAACTTGTGATTTGGAGCTGACGAAGAACTGTCTGGCAGCGTCGGTTGCCATTCGATGTTTGAGTACTCGGACGCCGTCGTGCTCCGTGGCCGATTGGAGTTGCGGGAGCCAATCCGAGCCCGGCACTGGATGTGCTCGCCTTCTTTGCTCTCGGAGCACGGTGTCAACAAAGTGCTGTGCCCCCGGCGTCCCGCTGACTTCTTCTGCCAGCTTGTTCCAATCCGCAGCAGTACGTTGATCGTTGGGAGCGAACACGCCTTCCGATGCCAATTGCGCTAGGTATTTGCACGAAAACTGACATCCCAGGTTGAATGCGTCGAGGCCATGTCATCGGTCCCAGCGACCCGCCCTGACCAGATTGGTGTAAAGGATTCGGTCTGATCCAACCAGCGTTATTATGATCCCTGGCTAATTTTGAGTCCCTCAGCCTCTTTGTCGGCGTCCTCTTCGAAGATGTCCAGCGGTGATCTGCATTCATCAATGGATCTTGGCACGGCCTTCGCCCGCAACCGAAACAAGTAAGCAGATTTCGCTGAAATCTGCTTTGCCGACTTCGGCGAAGTCGGCCTACGTTTAGTCGGCCCAAAAAAGTGATGCGTTGCCAAAAATCTTCTCTGGAATATTCAACTCTCAATGTTTGCAGAGCGGGGGCGAGAGGCAAGTACAATAATGTTACCAAACCAGCCAGCACATCCGAGTGATTTCTTTCCGTTACGAAAAGTCTTTGCCAGCAAGGTCCTACAGCCTGACGAAGTTCTCCAGGTTGCAAACAGCAAACACACTGCAGGTCGCTGAGAAGATCAGCGCCTCGCAAGTGAATCCCCGAAAACCCAAAGTAGCCATCACGCTCCGCCGTGATGAGCATTTGTCAATCGACATTCATCAAGCGAGACGGGGTTCCA
>JAYSPO010000035.1:0-3020 GCA_043722015.1 Candidatus Kuenenia sp.
GACAGCAATCGGGCAAATTCCTCCGGTGTCAGATAGACGTCTTTGGGTGTCGATGCCGGAATGCTGATGTGCTGGATGGGATTGGTGTCAATATATCCCAGTGTCTGACCCCATTTGATGCACCGTTTGACGGACCGCATGTAGTTCCGCGTGGTCGTCGGACTGTGATCCGGAAAGCTGTCCACCCATTCCTGCACATGATATGGGCGCAATTGTCCGATGGTGAGATCTGGAAATCGATCGGCAAATCGCTGCAGCCGGTATTGATACCAGACGTACGTATCCGGTGACCGGTGTTGCTTGACCCAATCGAGGAAACGATCGAAAAGCTCCGTAAGCTTCAGCCCTTCGCCGATACCCATCGCATGGGTCGGGCGAACTTCGGGCGGCGACGCCATAATCGCATGATACCGCTGAAAAGCGGTTTCGCGATCTTTCCCCAAATTGATCTGGCGACCGCCGACTTCGACGTACCAAGTATCACGGGATTTGCGGTAGAACGGTTTTGGAACGTGGTAATGCATGAGCGAGTCTCCGGAAAGAGGTGTGCAACCGGAGCAGACCGGATGACTCGCAAATGGCCACCTTGAGGGCCATTGATCTCTGACATAATCTCTGACAAGCCACTTTTGTCAAAAGTGAATTTGACGTAAGTCCTTGTGGCTCTAAGTGCACCCGGGAGGGCTCGAACCTCCAACCTTCGGTTCCGAAGTTTGTTAGACCATTCCTTACGCTTTCCTGATGCTCACGAAACCCCTGTTTTTACAGGGGTTTTGCTTTTACGTACCTTGCACCAACCTTCGACCAAATGCAGATTTCGCGCATTAGTGGGGGGATAAGTGGGGGGACTTTTCGAGCTCAGAATTCGTCGGTTTCGAGTGCCGTACTTGCCGGAGTGTATGAAGGTATTCCGACAACGAGCAAGTCCACTGGACCCGGATCACCGAGGAACGGACGATGCTGCGGATCCGGATGTGGGACCAACCGGACAGGAAATGCTGCGTTCTCGACTTCGTCCATTCCAAACAAAAACGGCTTGAAACTTCATCATGAAGCTTCAAGCCGGTGGCATCGATGCAGATTTGAATTGTGGTTCAGCCCTTACTTGGTCTTCGTCTCATTCTTCGGCTGCTGAGACGATGTCCCCTGCTTGGGTTTCTCCGGCGTTTTTGGGCCGTGACTTCCACCATTTGCCATCGGACAACTCCTTCAAAACTGTCTCATTCTCGTCAACTGGATTAGTCCACAATGGCCTAATCCATGACGGACTTTATCGTCCGCAAAATGAAAATCAAGAAGCAACCTGAAAAATCCATCTATACCGACGAATATGCCGTCGTCCTGCGTCTCATGAAGGCAGCACGGAAGAAATCCGGCGTGACACAGGTCGAACTGGCGGAGCGACTCGGGCAGACCCAGTCCTTTGTCAGCAAAATCGAACGCGGTGACCGGCGATTGGACATCGTGCAGTTGCGGAGCATCCTGCGGGAATTCAGCGTGACGCTTCTTCAGTTTGTGGCGCAGCTGGAGGCCGAACTGTCGCACCACGATTAGGCTGCCGCTGCATAGTCAACTTGGCGCCTTTCGCGCCGGTGTTCCCCGACAATAGCTGCTGACTGCGTTCGTAGTATTTTCGCAGCGTGTCCCTTGAGGTGTAGAAAAACACTGCTTCAAGTGCGATGAAGCCGAAATCCAGCCGGCCGAGGCCAACACCATTACTGATCGCGGAACGCTGACAAGCGAAAGCGATCGCAGTGGCGACAAACATGTTGGCGTAGAACTGGTAGTGCCGGTAATGGATCTCAATCAACAAGTTGAACGCATCCACGTTGCCGGCCAGTCGTGCGAAGTCGAGCGCCGGAGGTCGAAGCCCAGTCTTTGCATGAAGAAGGTCGACGGACGCCCACCGAATTGCTGTGACCGTCATTCCAACGGCGAGTGAAGCCACGGTGAGATACAGGAATCCGCTGATCGTTGGCGCGTCCACTGCCGTGAACGCAAACCAAGATCGCAGCGGCTCTGAAAACCGGCTGAGCCCCCATAGAGCAGTTGCTCCCGGAACGAGGTAGGCAATCAGCGGGCCGAAGTTGGCATTCGAAACACTCTGCACGATCAGCAGAGATCGTACCACAGAGCGGCGGTGTCATTGGAATTGCAACATCCAAACGGATGTTGCGACAACAGCGATCTTGAATCCCCTTCTCCGGTGATCCAGTTTGCTGATTCTTGGAGCCTACTGTCAGTTGATTCACTCACCGGACTTCATTCCAAAGCATCCTGTCAGACGTTCTTTAATTGCTCAAAAGCTCGGGTTCTGATCAGGAGTTTCCGTCGGATGTTGTGATCGGTTCCATCTGTAACGGCATTCCGAAGTGTCACATGTGCACTGAAAGTTTTCAAAAAAAGCATCCAACCGGCACAGGCCGGCTGGATGCTCAAGGGGTCAAGAAGCTGCAAGGCTTCATGACGGCAAAGTTCAGAACTTCCGGGAGGCCGACAAGCCGAGATTGCCATCGCGGTTGTCACCCCAGTCGCTGCGGACGTCGAACCCGTCAGCATCGAAGCTGCCGACGTGGACACGGTTGCCGCCAGAAGCCACGTCCGACGTGCGGACGCAGCAGCGTTCGAAGAGGCGCTGCTTCATGACTCCGAAATGGAGCATGGTGGCGAACGCGACAATCGCCGCTGTCGGCACCACTTCATCGGAGAGGGGGAGCTTCTGCTGCTCATACCAGCTCTTGCCGAGCGACTCCGGCACTGGCTCCATACGGAGCAGGTGCCACGAGGGCTGGACCTGAACGTCCTTGGCGAACGCCTGAATCGCGTACCACCCGCCGGTCTTCGAAAAGAAGAGATCGGTGAACTTGGTACGGACATCGAGCAGCGAGAGCGGGTAGCCGGGAAACAACATGTGTGTCCCGGCGCAGGCTTTCAGGACGTGGTCCGAAAACGGAATGTCCTGAAGTGCTGCCCGTTGCTCACGGGTGTACTTCACTCCGAAGTGCGTTTCGACCTCAGCA
>JAYSPO010000036.1:0-10721 GCA_043722015.1 Candidatus Kuenenia sp.
CCAGCTTATTGTCAGCGGTACTGGTGCCTTTGAGGTTGTACATGCTGGCGGCCAAAAACTGGTTTCGCACAGCAGGGCTGATCTTGTAGTAGTCTTCCAGTGCGGCCGTGCTGAATTTGTAGTCGTGTGCGTCCGTACCTTTCAGAAAGATCAGCCGGCGCGCGGCGTTCATCAGACTTTCTGCACTGTGGTCAAATGTCAGGAAATTCATCGCGTGTTCTGCCGCCTGCAGCGGTTGCCGACCAACTGCATCAAAGACCATATCGACAGTGACGGGTTCCTTTGTTTCAACAGCCACCAACGAATCGATCGTCGAATTTCCGACCTCACCTCGCGCCTGCATTGCTTCCCGGAACAGCGGCAGAAATGCAGCATTCTGCAGCAACAGCAGTTTGCGGGTCTGTGGTGTTCCGACATGGTCAAACAGGAAGCGAAGTGCGTTTGTGGTTGTCATCGCGTGCAGTGCAACGATGCCTGACTGACGCATCACTAACTCGCCCGCTGCCAGATGCATGGCGTCGTAGATGGATTGCGGAGATACCTGCCGGTTCACTAAATCCAAGACCAAAGTTGCGGCTTCATCGGCGGAACCTGTCCGCAATGTTGTCAATAATTCTTTTGTCGCAACAGTGTCCGGCACCCCGGATTCCCAGCCGTCCCGGAACTTTGAAGCCAATTGCTGATTCGTCTTCCACGAACGATCCGGAGCCAGATCGCTGGTCGCCGGATTTGGTTCGCCGTTGTGGTTCAGCATCGCATAGGCCAGCGACCGCAGCACAGGTTCCGCGTGTTCCCAACCAATCGTCTGCAGCGTGCGCCATGCATTGGCAAGGAAGATGGCTTTGTGGCCGATGCTGCGAAAATCACGAGCCGCATATCCGGCGAACAATTCGAGCGTCTCGGCGGCTCCCAGATATCGTGCTACTCCTGCGGCCGCAACGTCCGCCTGTGTCACATCCCATTGCTGCATCGAATGATGAAAAGAATCACGAACCTGACCGGCTGAAGGCACCCCGGCTTCATCGACCGGTGCCATAGTCCAGTTGCCCTCGGTCACGTCTTTCGCCTGGGAACTCTTAAACTCATCCAGTGCCCAGAGAATGGGCAGCCACCGATCCGCATCCGGCGACGCGAGACTTGCCAGGTGTGCCGAGTTCACGACCAGCACGGCATGAAACTTGAATCCCACCGCAGGTCGCGGCTCGACGTTGCGGACTCCAGCCAGCAACAATGCGGCCAGCAGCTCGCGATAGCTGAGTCCGCTACGAATGCGTCCGCCGATCTCTTCGAGCAGTCGTTGACGCGGCGTGTCTTCGATCAATTTTACCAGAGGTTCGATCTCAGGCCGCAATTGCACGATGCTACTTGCCGCTCCTCGCAACTGCTCATCGCTGACAGGCGTCAATCCCGCTACAAGCTGCCGGGCCGTCAGGATTGAAACACCGGCCGAAGCCGACGACAGGAAACTGCGACGTGAAAAATGATGGCTCACAGGGATCCCTTTCGAAAGTGCGAAGCATATCGCAGGCAAACAGCAGGCCGTCCAATTGTCACCAGTTTCAGGTCCAGTTGCAATCGCAGCGGCTGAACTACGTAGGCGACGGCGCAATCCAATTGTATCGGATCACAGCTACGGCGGTGCTACCAGACCTGGCGTTATGGCCGCTTTGCGCTCGGCGGATTTGCGGAGTTGTTCCAGTTCCTGTGCTTCACGAATCTTGTTGTCGCTGCTGTAAAACGCTGTCAGGGATTCTTCCATCGCGAGGCAGAGCTTTACAATCTTGCGTTTGACACCGGCGTTGCGCTGCAAATCGGCTTTTTCAGTCGCAGGTGTTTTGATTGTGTTCAGGCGGGACATAAATTCCTTCTGGCCCGGAAGTTCATCCAGTTGAACAATAAACTTATCGACTTCTTCCAACTTGCCTTCTGTCGATGCCTTTTTCGCCAGACTCATCAACACCGCCTTTTGAGCTACAGTGTCTACAAGTGCATCTCGGAACAGATACAGTTCTCCTTCCACTCCCAGTCGCAGCCCGTCGTCCGGAAGTTTGATTGTATCCTGCGGGAGAAGTCCGGGGGCATAGGGCACGCGCGCCAGCAGCGAACTTCCGCTGTAGACATACAGCCAAAACGTGGGATTCGCCGGATCGACTTCAATCTCGAGCTCTCCATTCCGGTCACTCAGCACGCGCTCGCTTGCTGCGTCGTTCGAATCGGTGTGTCGCAGTTTGGAGACTTTATCCACGCGAAAGCAGATCAGCGGTCGATCGATCCGAGTCTGCAGCACCAGCTTGACTCGGCTCTTTGTTGCAGCCGGACGCTGACGCAGTGCCATCTGCTGCACACTGCGACCGGCACCACCGTAAGGCACCGGGCCATGTGAAATCAGCACGCCACGTACATGGCCGGAATCGTGATAAACGGCAGACGTGTCGCGTGTCACGCCTTCAACCGACACGGGCTTATCTTCAGGGGATGTAACATCGGCGCGAAGTTCGTCATTGAATCCGGTCACCCGGACGTAACACAGATCCAGTCGCTGAAGGACCCTGAGTTGATCCGGATTGCGGCGTTCCATCTGTCGCAGAAACGTGCGCAGCACGTCACCTTCGCGGATAAATGCGGCAGTCGGGTCGGGGACAGTCAGTTCTCCAGCCTGAAGCAGGAATTCCAGTTCGCCACCTGCAACGGTCAGTTTCGAAAACAACAGGACCGGCCTGAACGAATCACGCGCCAGCCGGGTTGCCACGTTTGCAACATTCTGTTCTTCACCCGTTTGCTCCGTCAACACGGGCGACATTTCCTGAACGCGCGTATCAAATTCCCGGCAACTGATCTGAAAGGTGCCGTCACACTCTTCGATCCCGATCAACACAACTTTCTGTGCCGACGATTCCGGATACCGGAGCAGGAGTGCTTCGGCCGTCAATCGGTGCAGTCGCTCTTTCCCGCCGGGAATCAACCATGGACTCTCCTCAACTTGAGCATTCCATGCAGCGCCGTACATCCGATCCAGACCCTTGCGAATCTGATCAACGAAACTCTGTCGCAACGCCGGTTTCTGTGTCGCAATTCCGTCAAATCCGACTTCCACAACCACGCGATACGCTTTTCGGGCAAATGGAATCACAACCTTAGGCGGCACCTTGATTGCCGCTGTTTTCTTTGGCGTTTCCGTCGTGGATGAGGCAGCTTCGGCTGGCACAGGTACAGCATCCGTCGCCGGCGCTGCATCCTGTGCATAAGCCTGGATGCTCGTTACGAAGAGGACTCCCAGCGCCGCAATGTGCAGGAAATCGGCAATCAATTTTCTCATGGGCGCACGATCCAGCGTTCAACGTTCTGATAAGGAGACATCGGGTTATCGGGAATTCCCAGAGCCGATTTTTTCCAGACGGCAAACTCATCCACTTCCCAAAGCGGAATGATGAATGCTTCAGCCGCCATGTGACGATGAATCGTGAACAGCCGGTCCTGAGCGTCCACGAAGCTGGCGGAGTAGTCAAGGTTGACCAGTTCCTGCCGCATCCAGTCCGGAAACAGTTTCAGGCGATTCATGTCAAACGAAGATTCATTTGTCAGCAGCGGCCAGAGCTCCAGTAACGGCTCTTCCATGCGAATGCGACGATAACACAGATCCCAGTCAGCGTCCTGGAGCGGTGTCCCCGGCTGATCACCTGGAATCAGATCGATTTCAAATTTGATTTTCCCCCAGTACACCGCCATCCGCTGTGCTGCTTCCATGGCTGTCGGATCCGGATCAACGACCATTCGCAGACGCGGCAACTTGATGTAGTCGACATTGGTGTTTTTGCGGAATTCCACGCTTTCAAATTTATCACCCGTTTCTTTTGCTTTGGCCTTTGCGGCGGTTTCCAGTTTTGTAAGTTCAGCCAGCTGCAACTGTCGCTCGGCAGCGTAGCGTAATGCGTACGCCAGCCGCAGATTGAATTCAGGCGGCTTTTCCAATGGATTCGTCGCATAGCTTTTCAGATGCCACGGAGCACTTGTTGGTCGACCATAACGCATTGACTCGTCGCGCAATACGATCGATTTCAGAATCGCATCACGATTCAATGCAAACGATAACGCACGCCGCATTTGCGCGTTGACGATGCGTTCTGAAAGCGGATTAAACGTAATCACATGCGTGATCGGCAGAGCATACTGACGGACCTGAAACGCCGGGGCAGCTTTGAATGCATCGACTTCCCACGGCAACAGATTTGGCAGATAGTCAATTTCGCCGCGAACCACAGACTTCAGCAATTCGTTGCGGTCCGTGAAATTTTTCTCGCGGATTTCTGCAACATGATACTTACTGGGATCCAATCCATCCGGTTCCGGACGTTTACGAAGATACGATGTTCCTGTCGTGTCGGCTTCGACCAGCTGAAACCTCGTCGACAGCAGTCTGACGCCGGTGACGTCCGCACCCGTGACTTCAGCCGTCTGGCCAGGAGGTGCGGTCGCATCAGCAATGCCGACATCAGCGATACTTGCAGCCGCTATGATGGGAAATCGCAACAGGGATTCAATACTCAACGGAACTCGTGAAAACCGGATCTTCATTTCGCTGGGCGAACGTACTGAGACTTCCCGCACAAAGGACGCCAGTCGGGAATTGAACAAAGGGTTGGTCGGATCCATACGCCGTCCCAGCGCATCGGCGATCTGATTGGCGGTCAGCAATGGCTGAGACTGCCATGTCGGGCGCGTCTCACGCAGTGTGAACACCACTTCGCGACCCAGATCGGTGGGGTCCCAGATCTCAAAGTAGCTGGAGCGGAAGTACGTCAGTTCATCAGCGCTCGTCGGTTCAAACAGGGGCACTTCGACCAGTTCCAGTTGCCGTTCGTCAGATTCTCGCGGTGAGGGATAAATGATCTCAGCTGTTCTGGAATCATCAATCGCCACTTGCAGCACCTGATGCCGCGCCACGGTCTGTGCAAAGATCGCACGGGAATTGCCGGAGGATGGCCAGATCGCTTCGGCTTTCCATGCCAGATCAGCCGCAGCGGCAAACTCTCGCTGACTGGTCTGTTGTTTTGCATCGTTGAGCAGGCTGTCGGCCATCGACTTCATTCGACCCTGCCAGGTTGCCGCCGTTTCATGTCCCGGAAAAGATTTTTCAATCCTCGAAATCAGATAACGGGCTTTATTGTAGTCATTGTCGGCCACCGCAGTTTCGATCATCGGTGCGACAAGTTCTCCAAAGCGAGGTCGCAGTTCGGGGTTGTCGATATTGCGATTGGCAAGTTCGTCCAGCAACGCCAGTGCGGCATAAATATCCCCGTCCCGGGCACGCAATCCTGATTCCACCAGAAGCAGACTCTCAAAACGCGGCTTTGAAAGTTCCCATCCAGGAAATTCCTTTTCGACGCGCAACAAAAGTTCATACGCCTTGCGGATATCACCTGCCTTGAGCAATTCATCAGCTCGGCGGAGCATCAGTTCTTCAAACAGAATGATGTGGTCGATTGTGGAAATCGGCAGTGCGTATTCGGCCACTGCGTTGCCAGGCAACTTGACGATCAGTTGTTTCAGATTCTTTAGTCGCGTCGTGCGTTCGTTGCGTTCTTCTTCGTTTTTGGGCTTTGTTGCTTCGACTTTAACATACGTTTCAGCCATCGTTTTGAGCGTATCCGGACGGATTTCCAGGGGACTGACAACAAGGACTGTCCGGTCCGCCTCAAGTGATGCTTTCAGCACGATCCAGTCAAACGCTTTGCCGTTACTGTCGTCCGCACGCAGTAATTCATCCGCTGTCGGCAACTGCATCTCTGTCAGTTTTGGCAGTTCTGACTTTTCGACTTTTTCATCGGCCCGCGCGGCAGGCCCGCTGAACAACAGGCCGATCACTAATGCGATGGCCGCAGGTAAGCCTGGTGTGCGAATGATGAAGTTATCGGACGTGATATTAAGGCTCATTGAATTGCCGAACAGATCGTTTCAAATGGGTTGAATCTACAGGAATCCAGCGTGCTATTTCCCAATGTTCTCGTCCAGGTGATACAGGCTTCCATCCGTGCCAATCACGATGATCTGGCCATTCATGTTGAGCGGACCCTGTTGAATCGACTGACCAAGTTGCACCACGGAATCTGAAACGGTGCCATCGGAATTGATACGAATCATCGCTCCGTCCGTGCGTGCAATGAGGTAACTGTTATCGGACAGCAACAGCGGGTCACCGGCGAGGGCGTGGCCATCCAGTGGAAACGACGCTGCTGGCGGCAGGCCGTCTGCGACTTTGAACACGCGAACTTCTTTACTGGCAAGTTCCACAAACACCAAGCCGCCAGCGACCTTTGGCACAGCACTCGGAATCACGCCAAGATCTGCCTCAGCCAGCACTTCCAGCGTGGCCGCCTGCATCATGACGAGCTTTCCCTCGGTCGTCGCCAGAAATAGAAATTCGCCTGAAACCGCCGGTGGCAGTTCAATCACATACGGGACATTCGTCACACTCAGTTCCGCCAGCTGCGGACGCGGCGTCGCGCGGAACTCCACGCGGACAAATTGATTATCTGCATTCACGGCGAGGACCTGAGTCGGCGAAATTGCCGTCAGGGATTTCCAGGGCTGTTGCTGATTCTGCGTCTGAGCGGCTCGATAGTCTTCTGCCGCCTGTCCACCAGCGATGGCTGATATATGCAGCCGTCCCGGCATCGCGAACACGACTCCACTATCCAGAGCAACGGGTGGCAACTGAGGTCCGTCAGGCAGAGTCCATTTGCGTTCCAACTGCCCTGTTGGCGTGAATGTCCACATTGAAGGTTCGGGTGCTCCGCACCACGCAGCGACTCGGCCATCTTTCAAAGCCACACCACCAACAGAAGATGTGAGTTTGTCCGGCAGGCGAAAGCGGCTGGTGGACTCCAGTTGAAAACCACCCTTTGCAATTTCTGCCATCGGCACACGATAGGCTTCACCGTAATCGCCAACCGCCAGGATTGAATCTCCGCCAGCGGCAGGACCCACAGCCACCAATCGGGAACCAAGCACGGTACGCCATGTGCCCTTCATCTCCTCACGATTGGCACGCGTGAAAAATACCGATGACGATTGAGGATTGCGCGTCGTCAGAAACACGGCTTCATCCACAAACTGAATCGGCTGCAGATGAATGCCTTCCGCCGTGATGCCGGAATCAAGCAGAATCGTATTTGTGCGGGTCTGGAATTTTCGCAAATCGCGTCCAGCCAACCACAATTGAGCGCTGGGGCCAGCCAGCAGAAACATCCGAGTCTGCACACCGTCCTCAAGTTGATTCGCACCGACGCGGGACAGCGGCGGCTGGCCAATTTCTTCTGCCACTCGAAACGCGGTGACACGTTGCGGTGTTGAAGGTACAAATAAATCGTAGCCGCGCAACAGGCACGGATCGTTAATCTGTCCATCAATGGGATCCGTGGTCTCAACCTTGAGGACGCCGCTGTCGTCGATATTTAACGTCTGAATGCGAGCCTTCTCAGCAGAAACGTTATCGCACATCAGGAAATATTTCCCCGCTGCCAGCATCGGCGTTTTCACGCTGCCGGCTTTGTGCGGAATCTGTGAGACGGCAATGCAACTCAACGGATTCACACTCAACGTATAGACCAACGTTTCATCGCCCGGGATCACTAGTTTTGAGCCGTCGCTGGCAAGTGCCGGCGGGCCAATGATCGGCTGCGAAAACTTCAGACGCGACAGCGCGCGACCATTCGCGACGGCGACCTGCCACATTTCATTGTGTTGTGTGGTGATGAAAATGTTATCTGAAACGACCAGCGGCATGGCACTGGGACGCCCCTCAAGCGGTTGTCGCCACAGCAGATGCCCGTCTTTCTGAGACAGCAGCTGCAGTTCGCCGGACAGCGTACTGAAAACCAACACGCCGGGTTCTGTCCCTTTGACTGCGATCGGAGCGAACGGTGAATCCACGCCAACCGGTCGTCGCCAGATCGGATCACCGGTGTCGGCATCCAGTGCGAACACACTGTCAATGCCGATTGCAAATACGGACCGACCTTGCGACGACAAATCCGTTGCCGCCTGAGTCCGGAGAGCCAGTGAAAATGATTTGAAGGCGGCAGCACTATCAGTCGTGAGAGCATCGGCGCCGTCACTTCTTGCGACAAGCTCCTTTTCCTTTCCCAGAATTTCGGTCTGGATGGCTGTCAGATCTTTGTCGTCACTTAGACCGGGATACTCTTCAATCAGGCGGTCTCTCACGCCGATCGCGTCAATTGTCTTACCTGTTTCCAACAGTCCGCGAATCTCCGTCACGCGCGACTGGAACTCAGTCTTCTTTGCAACGGCGGCCGATGCCAGTCGCTGTAAACGCTCCAATTCCTGTTGCCGCGCCGGCAGAATGCCTGCTTCTCCTGCGTAACGCTTCATGATTTCCAGCGATGCGATGCTGACATCCAGGGCTTTCTGGTCCTGAGTCACCTCAGCCACACGCGCGGCAGCGAACGTCAAACGATCCGCATAACGTTTGATGTGATCCTTAATGTCATCAAATCCAGGCAGGTCACGGCAGACGCTCAACAGTTGATTGAGCTCCTCAAGCCCTTTGATCACGTCCGGATATTCCGTCATGATATTCTTTTCGACTCGCGTACGATGCAGGCCGATGCGTGCCGGATCCGCCGAAGCAGATTGTGAATAGGTTGCCAGAAAGTTCAGAAACTGCCCGTCGGCGTCGATATATCGCTGCTCATCCAGCGATTTTATGGCTTCCTTCAACTGACGTGCTTCGCGCGTGCTGGCGGTCATCAACCAGAAAATGGCTGAGAGCAGAAGTGCGCCCAGCGTCACAATGGTCAGTCCCAGAACAATGGGTGACCGGCCGATCTTCTGTTCACCTGGTCGCTCTGGTCCGCCCGTCAATTTCTCTGTGATCTGTGCGAATCGCCCACGGGACAACTGTCGTCTGGCTATGGCTGCCTGCTGCTCACGGGCAGTTTCTTCAGCATCCATATCGTTTTCGTTGTCGTATTCTTTCTGAGCCACGATGGTATCCGATCAAATTTCACTGAAGCCATAGCGATCCGAAAGGGGTCTGACCCTTTGGAGGCAGGTCAATTGAGTTAAGTTCAACTTCCGGAGAGGGTCAGACCCCTCTTCGGATCCTGTCACAATTCCTGAATCTTGTTTTTCACCCGCAGAAAACCGGCCTGCATCGCCGCATCAATCACCGTCAGCCGCATCTCGTGCGTAGAATCCGGATCCAGAATCAGATCCACATCATTCACACTGCTGTTGAGTGACTTTTCTGCCGTCAGCAATTCCAGGATCTCTTTGTACGTCTGTGCCTTTTTCTCGCCGACAAACACCGTATCGTCGCGATCCACTTCTATGCGCACACCCACTTCGTCCATTGGTACCACAACATTCAGGGAAACTCCTTCCGAGTTTTTCGCAGGCGGCACATCAAACGCCTTCTGCAGACTGAACGATGCCGTGATCATGAAAAAAATGAGCAACTGAAACGTCACATCCACAGCGGGCGTCAGGTCAATGTTCGCTTCCTGGCTGACCCGTTTCTTTTTCGGAAGCGGCGGCAAATCATCAATCGCCTTCAATACCTGAGTTCCGGATGCCAGCAACGACTGCGTATCTGATGGATCGCTGAACTCTTCAACATCGACCAGTCGCCCGGGCATCACCGTAGTCACACCAGCCGCGACGTCGGGACCAAGCAGCATTTCCTCATCGTCCACACTGGCGACCGATCCGGCCAAGCGCAGACGACTTTGCTTGTCGCGTTCAAATCCAGCGAGTCGTTCCAGCTCTTCAAGGCGCGGCAACCGCACCAGATCCAGAGATCGTCCCTGCTTTTGCGCCACGATCAATTTCTTGAGATCTTCGAGTACCTCATCGGCAGACTGATATCGCAGCGACCGACGCTTTGCCATCATGCGATGCACCAAACGGCACAGCACATCGGGCAGCGCCGGGTTTTTTTCTTTCAGCGGCGGCGGAGAATTCTTCAGATGCTGCATCGCGATGGCCACGGGCGAATTGCCTTTGAACGGTGTCTCTCCGCAAAGCAACTGATACGCTGTGATACCAAAGGAATACACATCAGATCGCGGATCCAGTTCACGGCCGCTGACCTGTTCGGGGCTCATGTACAGCGGCGTCCCCATCGTGACGCCTTTCTTTTCAGTGTTCGATTCACCCAGCTGAGCCAGTCCAAAGTCCGCGACTTTGACTTCGCCCTTCTTTGTGACCATGATGTTTTCAGGCTTGATATCGCGATGCACAATACCTGCGTGACCGGACGCTTTCAGTGCAGAGGCGACCTGTCGCATCACATGCAGAGCCGACGCGACATCCGGTTTGCCGCGACCCTTCAGGATCGTCGCCAGATCCTTGCCCTGCACGAATTCCTGAGCGATGTAATGCAGGCCATCTTCCTGGCCGATGGTATAAACCTGCACAATGTTGGGATGATTGAGCCCGGCAGCCATCATTGCTTCCTGTTTGAAGCGGGCCACCATGTCCTGTCCAGAATGCGCCATCAGTGCCGGCTTCATGACCTTGACAGCCACGTAACGCTGCAGCGTTGTCTGTTCCGCCAGATAAACATCCGCCATGCCACCGCTGCCCAACGGTCGCAGTAACTGAAATTCACCCAGTTTTTTTTCTGTCAGATCGGCCATAAGTCACCTGTTGAATTCAAGCATCGGCGTCGCACCAGGCTGTAGGCCGGACCAAGCGCAGCG
>JAYSPO010000037.1:0-4253 GCA_043722015.1 Candidatus Kuenenia sp.
CGACATCGTATGATCCTGCGGCGCTAATTGTTTCCCAAGCTCCGCCTGTCCCGCACGACGCTGCATCAGTTGTGAACGACTGGACTTTCCTTCAATATAGACACCGTCTTTGCCGCTGTGGCTTTCGGCCGCAGTCTCGCGCTTCGAGTCGATCTGCTCCGGTTGGGTATTGGCTTGCGGTTTTTCTGCGCCGGCCTTTGCTCCCCCGGATTTGTCGTCGCCGGACTTCTTCCCAGCCTCTTTCAATGATTTGGTTTCTTCCGACTCCTCCAAATCCTGAATCGTGATCCCAAAACGGAACCTGGCATCCGGTGATCCCTGTTGACCGCTTTGCTGACCGCCGCCGGAACCTGACTGAAAGCGGCCGTTGTTCTCAAAGAACAAGACGCTGTTACTGTAGTTATCCCGGTTCTGTCCAAGATCCTGCTCATACAGGAATCCGTTGCCTGTGATCACCTGCCCTCCCATGACCTGCGGAGCTTGATTCGCACTCAATTCATTATTGATCTCGCTCAGTTTGCTCAGAACCTCTCCTCGCTGCCGTTCCACTCCCACATCATTGCCGGAATTGCGTTGCAGCTTGTCCGTCGCAGACTGCAGTTCCGACAGTGCTTTATTGCGAGCATAGTTGCCTTTGGCAGATTTCACGTTCTTCAGCAAAGTTGCAGCCTGCTCTACATCGGACAACAGCCAGGCATCCTGCAATTCCGTTGATGCGGCGCGGATGACGTTCGTTGCTTCCGGATCATCGACCAGCGTCGCGCGCCACGATTCCGGCACATAGACCGTCCAGCGATTGCGAGACACAGATATACCGTACTCCGGATCATCGCGGAACTCAGGGAACGTCGGTACTGGAATCGTCAGTCGGCTACTCTTCCATTCATTCCGAATCGACGCGGCAGATTCGTCAAAGCGACCGGCCAGAGCGAAATCGACCTCAAAGCCGGACGCCAATGCGCCGGACTGTGGAATCGGAATCAGATGCCGTGCAGCGTCGCCTTCGCCTCGAATGACGACGCGACTTGGTCGACCCTGCACAAGGCAATACAGCAGACGGCTGCCATTTGGCAGAACCACAGGCAGAAACTGTCGCGACTCGTTCGTGACCTGCAACTGATGTCGGCTTCTCCAACTGCCGTCGTCGGCAATCACCGTCGTGTGAGTCGCCAACGTGACAACGGCCGGTGCCACCTGGAACTGTTCCGGATACACCAGATTCCAGACAGCCGTTTCGGGACGCAGTTTCAGCACGGCCACAGCCTGTTGCAGCAACTGCGGCGGAATTTGAGTCGTAATTTGTTCCGGGCTGACTTTGTCTTCCGGCTGTTCGGCACCTGGTTGCAGCAAACCATTGGACTGGTTCACCAGGACCCAGAAATGTCCTTGTCCCGACAGTGTCGACGGGGCTCCCGCAGGAACGACGATGTTCGGCACTTCACTGCGGATCGCACGATCTGCGGGCAACGGCAGGCTGGCCGTGCCGAGTACGAACAGACGATCCGTCACCGGCTGTTGGAGCTGCATGATGACTCGTGTGCGGCCGTTGCCGAGATCTTCCCGAGTCACGCGGCGCTGGCCGGGGACGTCGAACGTCATGACGGACGTCATACTGGTGGGCAATTCGACGGCAAAGTGATCTGCGGCGGCTCGGGCAATTTGCCAGTTCAGTGCAAGCGTAATCTCAACGGCGGTTTCCGTGACGTTGGTTACTGTCACAGATTCGCCGATCAACGTCGAAATGGCTTCACGCAGTTTCACGGACAATGAGCCAGGTCGAACGGCATTGCTCTGAAATGCCAGCGAGGGCGACGACTGAGCGATTTCGCGGAATGTCGGATTCACTGCTGCTGCGGACTTCGCGGTCCAGTCACTTCCGTTCTCCAGCCCGGCGCTTTCTGAAGCGGCGTCGAGCCACACAGCGAGTTCGGAATCTGCCTTCGTCGCATTCATGACGGCAGGTGGCTGCAGCTTCAGCAGAGTTCGATCAGCATCGCGATTCATTTGCCCCTGAATGGCCACCTGCATCTGCCCAGCGCTGGCATCCATCAACTGGATGCTGAGCGTACGGATGTCGGCGTTCGGGTTGTCACCGTCAACTGCATCGGAGAGATACCAGTCCTTGAGCCCGGTCGCTGTGACATCCAGCGCCAGAAATCCCTTCGGCACGGCGATGTCGATGCGCGAACGAGGTGCTCCGGTGACTCGCAGCGTCATCCGGCTGCTCCAGAGCTGACGCTGTTCTTCCAGACGCACGGCGTGCATGGCTTCGACGGTCAGTTCGTCGGCGGTTGGTGTGACCTTGACCGTAACGGAAGCCGGATGGCGCGTGTGACGCCATGCCAGCATCGGCCGACCGGCCAGATCATCGCCTTCCGGAGCCGGAGCTTCATTGGGATTGATCTGTGTCACGGCGGAGAGCGAATCAGACCGCACCTGAAATTGCGAACCAACCTTCAGAATCACAGTGCCGAGGTCGCGACTGGCACCTTTGATCATGGAGATCGGCACAGGCAGCGATGCCATTGCTTCAGCCGTGGGAGCCGGTGCATACAACTGCAGTGTCACTTTGGTGGCATCGTTGACGGCGCGCCGCAGTTGCAGCTTAACCGAACGAGTCGCATCGGTGCTTTGAGCGGTCCAGCCAGCGACGTCTTCGCCGATGACGGACTGCACGGAGTAACCTTCTGGAATGGTGATGTCGAGTTCCGAGATTTCCCCCTGACGACAATTCACGGCAACTGTGGTGCGGAGCACGATTCCGGAATCCTGGACGGACATCGCGGAACTGACCGTCGCGTGGAACACCACGTCGCCGGCGACTTTTTGAATCGTCGGCAGCCATTGCAGTCGAACGCTCGATAACTGGGCGATCGGCAAAATGACTGTGCGGCCGTCGCGACGATACACATTCGTGCGTCCGTTGACTTTGGCATCAAGTCCGTCAGCAGGCAGAATCCACTCCAGCGTGCCCGCAGCAGCATCCCGCAGCGGCAGATCGGCTCGGCCGAGTTCCCCTTCGACAAGTGAGGTGATATCAAACGAAACATCGACAACATGAGCGCCTTTGCCGGTGACCTGCACGGCATAGGCCGGCCCTTCAGTGGCTGGCATCACTTTGTTCAGGTTTTCAATCTGCTGTTGCTGCTGCGGGATCTGCTGGCCCGCAAAATTCTGAATCTCGCCCGCCTGAATCCCAACCACCAGCGGCTGCACGGAGCCAGCGTTGCCATCGACATTCACGGTGCGAATCGCGACAGGCCCGATAGGCAGTGGCACACTGACGGATTGTTCGGAATCACTCCAGACAACAAACCGTCCGTGCAGACTCAGGACATGCTTTGTGCCTACAACCTGCGTAAGGTTTTCAGCCTTAAAAAATGAAGAGATCACCGTCGATCCCAGTGGACTCACGGTCGGAGACTTCAATGCATCCGGAAACGCCTGCTGATAGAGCTTAAGAAAGTCATCGTGGCGGATGAACACTCGTTCGGCACGCAGAGCCGGTTCGTCCGGTGAATACGGAACCACCACGTCCGGTTGCGGGATTGTTTCCTTCTTCGCTTCCTGGGCGACGGAAACAGCCATTTGCGCGACCAACACCAGAAATGCGAATGCGTGTACAAGGCACGAAGCGATGCGTAGAGCCCCCGCCCGTGGGTCCTGCCTGTCGGGCAACACCGTGAAGGATTTTCTCCGCCAAAACACGGGATTCATGAAAGGCATTGCGGGGCGAATCGATCCTGCGTTTGAGCCACGAATGTGGCGACAGGTTGTAGCCACGGGCGTGAGCCCGTGGTTGGAGAAACACAGGTGATTTTCAGTCCTGAAAGGACGACATGAGACGACCCAGTCGGAATTCCTGTCGTCCCTTCGGGACTTCCGACGCTCCATCATCGCGTACCACGGGCTCGCGCCCGTGGCTACATCCTGTCGTCCCTCAGGGACTGAACTACGTTCCCAGGAATCACGTGGATTATGTCCTACAAGTGTTTTCATTGAACAAAATCCTTCACTTTCAACATGTTTCCACAATTTGTGCCAATCAATCAACCAACTGAGACAATTCTTCTGTTGAACCATGTCCACGGAAAACTGCAACTGTTGCAGCACGAAGTGGCCAGTGCCATTGCTACGCTGACGAGTGCTCCCAGAGCCACGCCATCAATAACGCTTTGCCATGCATTCGACAAAAGCGGTGACAAGCCCACAGCAACCAGCAGCATCGTAATCGCCAAAGTCAGCTTCCACAG
>JAYSPO010000038.1:0-1071 GCA_043722015.1 Candidatus Kuenenia sp.
ATTTATCTCGTTTCATTTCGGTCTGGAAATCCGGCAAACAGGTTTGACACAGGTTCGCGCGCATGAAGGTTGAATTTCTTCCATCAACCGTCGGAGAACCTGCCACAAAGCAGTTTTGCATTTCGGCGGTGGTCAACGACACAATTGCGATCGACGCCGGCTCCATCGGATTGCTATGGCCGGTTGAGAGACAGATGCAGATCCGGCATGTCTTTCTTTCGCACAGTCATCTCGATCATGTTGCGTCGCTGCCTCTGTTCCTGGACAACATTTACAGGCTCGGCCCTGATTGCCCGTCGGTCTACGCCTGCGAGGCAACAATCAGGTGTCTGCGGGAAGATGTTTTCAATGATCGCCTGTGGCCGGACTTCATTCGCCTGTCCGAACAGGAATCACCGTTTCTGGAACTTCTGACGCTGAAGCCGGAAGTGCCTGTCAAGCTGCCGGGCCTGACCGTCACACCGGTGCCGCTCAGGCACATCGTGCCGACGATGGGGTTCCTTCTGCAGGACGCGGACAATACCGTGGCAGTGGTGTCTGACACGAGTCCGACACAGCGTGTCTGGGAAGTTCTGGCTGCTACAGAGAACCTCCGAGCAGTGATTCTCGACTGCAGTTTCCCGAACTCACACCGCTGGCTCGCCGACAAATCGGGACATCTATGCCCGGAACTCTTCGCAGAAGAAATCCGCCGATTGCCTGAATCTGTCCGGGTCATTGCATACCATTTAAAGCCCTGTTTTTTTGGAGAGATTGAGCAAGAACTCAAGGCCATTCCGCGCGCGAATCTGGAGATCGGCGTGACAGGCCGTGAATATGTCTTCTGATTCCCGATATAATCAGGCGAAACCGGGACAGACAGGCGTAACCGTTCACGCTTCAGAACGAAACCTGCGCAAGCAACCACAGATAAACCCAGCGCGGGCTTCGCCCAAAGCCAATTATGATTTTTATTTTACCACGGAGGGCACGGCGCGGGCTTCGCCCGCAACCCAGGTTGACGAGATGTCAGTCGCAACGAGCGTGGTTCCGTTCTGCTCTTATTTTTTGTGAGTCTTGTGAGTTTTTGTG
>JAYSPO010000039.1:0-1440 GCA_043722015.1 Candidatus Kuenenia sp.
GAAAACAGAATTAATTCGACGATCATGCCGATTCGGAACAGCTGCATGTTCATTGTTCATTCGCCTTTTTCACGGAGACCAACCAGGATTCTGTGATTCCATTGTTGGAGTACGCAGGCCATGAATCGCCATCACTCCACAACTGTCTGACTGTCCTTTGCCCATCTGTCAACGACACATCGACATAGGTCTTTGGATCGACACTCTTCGCAAGTCCATCCGGCAGTGTTTTCCGAATGAAATCCGGATCAGCCTGTCTTGCTGCCTGGTGAACCTGATAGCCGAACCCAATCAGTCCCGCATCCTTCGCACCCACTGGTGCCCCAAAGACACGATACTTGCTGTCCTTCGCCTCGTTTTCTTCCTGAGAAAATGAAGGCATGTCAAGCGGCAATGCGCTCAGCGTCCCCATCACGGCTGAAGACTTCAGGTCGGAGTCGTATCGTTCAACTGCCGACCGGATTTTTCCCTGGCTCGGTATGTTTGTCTGCACTTGTCGCAACTGGCCCGTTGCCTCATCCGCCCAAAAAATCACAACCGGAGACTTGTTCGAGGAAGAACTGCAGGTCACAGCCACTTTCAGGCAATTATCCGGTCCTAGTTGTTCATTGCCTTCAACTCGAAATTGCCAGACAGCCTTCTGTCTGCGGGCACCTGCATCTGCCGAGTGCCTTTCCTGCACTTGAGCCGTAGAGGTCTGAACGATCCAGGAATCACCTGTATTCCAACGAGGTTTTGTTACCGGCACAACATCCGGAGGCTGAGCCGCTACCTGCCAGAACAGAAGCCCCATAAGAGGCATCGCTAATGATGGACCAGCAAGCATTTTCAGTCTCCGTTTCGAGTAGCCGACAAATCAAAACCGGGCAATTTCTTGTGTAATGGGCACTCACAAATCAAATCTTGCGCGACAATTCCTGGATTTCTGGTAAAGGCTTCCGTGACCGCTACGGTAACGGTGTCACGCCTGCATTTCGGCATGCTTGGACATCGATCAGAAAAACGAATCGTTGAGAATCTCCTTCCTGAGCCGCCAGTAATTCCCTTCCGATAATCTGCACTGCTTCCTGAACCGCGATTCGGAATTCACCGTCTGGCCTGCAGAGTGTCGTTGAATTGAAAGGCAGCATCAGGCCCTTGTTGAACAGCGACAACATGCCGGTATCGCCAATCAGATCCGGAGCCGGGTGATTTTTCAGCGTGGTTTGCTGAGTCCAACAGGAAAGAAACGCATGGCCGGGAACCAGCACAATTACAGGATGAAGCCCAATATATTCGATCAACGACGCCAGCAGAATCGACAGGTCGAGGCACGTTCCACGCCCGTACTGCAGAGTTTCACCAACTGGTCGAATCTTCTGCCCGGAATCATAGCTTGCTGGAGGATTGATATACCCCAGTTTCAAATCCTGCCGAAGGACTTCATGGATCGCCTCAACC
>JAYSPO010000040.1:0-16446 GCA_043722015.1 Candidatus Kuenenia sp.
CGCTCAATGTGATCACGGAAGGGCGCGTGCGGCGGAGCAGTATTGACAGTCTTTGGCGTTTTCTTACACTCCGTCCATCATGGAAGATACAGATCTGTATGGATATATAGTCAAATGGTCGGCGGCAAGCCGTTTTGAGCTAGAATCGCCGTTTGTAAGAATTACGAGCTGGCTCACTCATCCGCCAAAATGCCTAATCGCACTTCCGTCGACACAGACATGGAAACTGCGAATCGGGCTCCTGCACCATGCCGTCTGTAGTATTCCGAAATCTGGATATTCGGAAGGCGATGTTGTCGAAGCAACGTCGCAACATGGTCGAAAAGTTCCAGTGACGCCACAACAATCTGGATTAATTGAACGACTAAAGGTGGTTCGCCCGCAGCATCGTTTCGAGAGGCTGTCATGAGGGGCACCGGGCTCGGGGTGGGGCTGATAGCCCTTTTTTTTTGCGTCTACCTTTTGCCGCTCAACTCGAGACAACTGGCAATTCCCGATGAAATGCGCTACGGCGAGATTTCCAGGGAAATGCTGGCTTCAGGCGATTTTGTCGTGCCTCGGCTTAACGGGTTGCGCTATTTTGAAAAACCGGCTGGAGGTCATATCCTGAACGCTGCCGCAATGGCAGTTTTCGGCGAAACAAATTTCGCCGTTCGCCTGATGTCGGCGTTAGCGATTGCCTTGTCCGCCGGGGCTCTCTATTTCTTCCTGGGGCGTTACCACTCGAAGCAGACCGCAGGGCTTGCGGCATTTATTTTCCTTACGAGTGCAGAAGTGATGGGAGTCGGGACATTCAGTGTTCTCGACAGCATGCTCTCGTGCTGCGTCACTCTCTCGCTCTGTAGTTTCTATCCGGCGCTTGCGGCGTCGGGGAAGAGACGTATCGGATGGTTAGCTTTGTCAGGCGTTTTTGCAGGCGGTGCCTTTCTCGTGAAAGGTTTCATTGCCTTTGCTGTGCCCGTCGTGGTGATTGTCCCATTCCTCGCCTTTCGGCGGCAATGGAAGGACCTGTTCACATTGCCGTGGATTCCGCTGGCGGTCGCTGCCATGGTATCGCTGCCATGGTCCCTATGCATTGCCGCACAAGAACCTGATTTCTGGCGCTATTTTTTCTGGGAGGAACACATACGTCGTTTTTTTTCCAAAGGGAACGCTCAACATCCATTCCCCTTCTGGTTTTTTGTGCCGGTCTTTCTTGGCGGCAGCGTGCCCTGGGCATTCATCGCACCGCTACCGATGCGTGATCTGATTCGACAGCGAATCTCCGATCCACTTATACAGTTCGGACTCATCTGGCTCGTGATGCCTTTCCTTTTCTTCTCTTGTTCAACCGGAAAATTGGGCACCTATATTCTCCCATGTTTCGCTCCATTCGCCCTGCTGTTGGCCGTTGCGTTGATGGATAGGTTTGAACGCAACCATGCGAATCGTTCTCTCCAGATTGGAGTCTATTTGACTGGCGGGATCGTCGTGTTGTCCCTGACTGCGACGCTGGTGGTCCTGGGGTTTTATGCGTTTGATCGACTCCCCCCATTAGATGCAAATTTTCTGTTGAAATCCATCGGTTGGCTCATTGGACTTTCCACGGCCCTGGTGCTGGTGTTCCGTGCTTCCCGTGACGGTCGCGGTTTGCGAAAAACGATCATGCTGGGGCTTTCTGCAGCGGTTATCTTTGTCACTTGTACGCTCTGTAGTCCGACCGAGATTTCCAGCAGTCTGGGGATCCAGGGGTTTCTCGAATCAGAAAAACATCACGTTGAGCCGGATACTCTGATCGTCGCAAACACCAAAACGATGCACGCGCTCTGCTATGTCTACAAACGCGATGATGTTTATCTTTGCTTCGACAAAGGCGAGGTTGCTTACGGATTGTCGTATCCCGAAGCTCAGCACCGTTTCCTCGACATCGCTGGATTGAACACCATGATTGGGCAGCGTGAAACCCGGCGTTTGGTTCTGGCCATGCATTCGCCTCCTGGCGACCCCCTGGGACTGAGAGAAAAGTTGCCGCTGCCATCATATCAACGGCAGTGGCTGAATATCTGGTTTGCCGTATATGAACCCCGGACCGAGAAATGAATCCGTCATTCCAAAGAGGCATCCTTGTATGCGAACCCGATTCCTGCCTTTTTCCACACCTTGTATTTCTGAAGAAGAAATCAGTGAGGTGGTCGATGTTCTTCGCTCCGGCTGGATCACAACGGGTGCCAGGTGCAGTCGATTCGAGGATGCGTTCTCGGAGTACATCGGCGCTGCGGGTTCTGTCGCCGTCTGTTCGGCGACGGGGGGCATGCATTGCATTTTGCAGGCACTCGGAATCGGCCCTGGCGATGAAATCATCACCCCTTCGATGACCTGGGTCTCCACCGTAAACCTCATCTGCCTTCAGGGGGCTACGCCCGTCTTTGCTGATGTCGAACGGGACACATTGATGGTGAGTCGCAAAACCATTGAACCGCTGATTACCGAGAAGACGCGAATGATTATTCCCGTGCACTTTGCCGGTGCCCCTGTGAATCTGGATTCGATTCGCGAACTGGCCAACGAGCGTGGAATTGCATTGATTGAGGATGCCGCTCACGCTGCCGGAACGAGATACAAGGGGGACCTTATCGGAAAACAGGGAACCGCCGTGTTTTCCTTCCACCCTATCAAAAACATGACCACAGGTGAGGGCGGCATGGTTTGCTCCGACGATAAGAACCTTTTGACGAAGATCAAGTCCCTCAAATTCCATGGGCTCGCCGTGGATTCCTTTGACCGCCAGGCACAGGGGCGAACTCCGCAAGCTCAAGTCATGCAGCCTGGTTATAAATACAACATGACCGATATCTCAGCGAGCCTCGGACTCGGCCAATTGGCAAGACTCGACGCATTCAACGCCAAACGGAAGGAATTGGCTGAGCACTATCATAGTCGCCTCCGCGGGATTTCCGGGATTATCCCGCTGGCAACGCCGGACTATCCACACACGCATGCATGGCATCTCTTTATTGTGCGGGTCGACGTCGACATGGCCGGCATGGATCGGGATCAATTCATGGCTGGACTCAAGGAAAGGAATATCGGAACCGGTCTTCATTTCCGTGCCGTACATCTACAAAAATACTACGCCGAAACATGCGGTATGAAAAAGGGGATGCTCCCCGGCACCGAATGGAACTCAGATCGCATTTTGTCGCTGCCATTGTGCCCTTCGATGTCGCATGTGGACGTGGATGATGTCGTGGATGCAATTCAGGACACATTGGCCGGGAAACACCAAGCGTGATGAACGAAACGAACATGGTTTCTGTCGTGATCCCGGTCTTCAACGAGCAAGGCAATCTGGATGAGCTCATACGCCGCTGTATCGCGACGTGTGACACGATGGAGCTGCCGTATGAATTGATTCTGATCGATGACGGCAGCCGGGACCGTTCCGTCGAAATCATTACTGCTGCGGCCGAATCTTATCGTGGCAAGGTGATCGGTGTACTGCTCAACCGCAACTACGGCCAACATGCGGCGGTAATGGCCGGTTTTGCGCATGCCAGAGGGGGGGTAATCGTGACGCTCGATGCCGATCTTCAGAACCCACCCGAGGAAATTATCCATATTGTTGCAAAATTGCAGGAAGGCTATGATGTTGTGGGCACAGTGCGGCAGAATCGGCAGGATTCGTTTTTGCGCACTCTGCCTTCTAAAATCGTCAACAGAATAGTGCAGAAATCGACTGGCGTCTTAATGCATGATTATGGCTGCATGCTTCGAGGCTATCGCCGTGAAATCGTTCAGACCATGCTCCAGTGCCGTGAACGCAGCACTTTCATTCCCGTACTTGCGAACACTTTTGCTCACAAAGTCACAGAAATTCCCGTCGGACACAGCGAACGTATTGTGGGTGAATCAAAATATGGTTTTTGGAAACTTATCAACCTTCAGTTTGACCTTCTGACCAGCATTACGACATTTCCGCTTCGTGTGCTGAGCATCTTTGGTGGCGTGATTTCGGTTTTTGGTATTGGACTTGGGATTTTAATTCTCATTCTGCGCTTTGCCTGGGGGTCGGAATGGGCGGCGGAGGGTGTCTTTACCCTGTTCGCGATCTTGTTTGTGCTCATCGGTGCACAGTTCATTGGTCTCGGCTTACTCGGGGAATATATCGGTCGAATCTACCAGGACGTCCGCGATCGGCCACGCTACTTTGTTCGACGGGTCATTGGGCGGGAAAATCTGTAAACAACAAAGCAAAGGAGTGCTTGCGTGATGAAAGTCGTTGTACTTGGATACCATTCAATTGGCTGTGTCGGAATTGAAGCCCTGCTGGCGAACGATTACGAGATTTCGGCTGTGTTCACGCATGTCGATGATCCGCACGAAAACATCTGGTTCGAATCAGTGGCTGAGCTTGCCGCGGAGAAAGGCATTCCCGTTTATGCGCCAGAGGATATTAATCACCCTGTCTGGGAAAAACGTATTCGGGATATGGAGCCAGACCTGATCTTTTCGTTTTACTATCGGAACATGGTCAAGAGTCAGCTTCTTGAAATTCCGAAGTTCGGCTGTATCAACCTGCACGGCTCACTGCTGCCTGCCTATCGTGGCCGCAGTCCGGTTAACTGGGTGTTGGTGAACGGCGAAAAGGAGACTGGTGTTACGTTGCATTACATGACGCCGAATGCGGATGCAGGCGACATTATTGCCCAGCGCAGTATTTCAATCTCGTATTTTGATACGGCAAAAACTCTGTTTCAAAGAACCATTGCCGAAGCCGCCGGGATGCTGGCAGATACGCTGCCACTCATCAAGGATGGCTCAGCGCCGCGCATTGCGCAGGACAATTCAAAAGCATCCTACTATGGCGGACGCCGTCCGTCCGACGGTGAGATCGATTGGACCCGAAGTGCCGAAGAAGTACGCAACCTGGTGCGCGCCGTTACAAAGCCTTATCCCGGCGCGTTTACGTATATCAGTGATCGCAAAAGTCTCATCTGGCAGGTCACAGCGAAAAACGATGCTCCGGGAGTCGCACCGGGGACCATCATTTCCGTCGATCCGCTGACGATCGCCTGCGGGGTCGGCAGTGTTCGCGTGGAATCGGCACAACTCGAAACCGGGGTAATCTGTGCGGGCAGGCAGTTCGCAAAAGATGCCCTGCTGCAACCGAACATGAAGTTTGGCCCCCACCTTATTGCTAAGTTTCAGGCAGAGCGAAAAAAGAGTGTACTCATCCTTGGAGTGAACGGCTTCATCGGAAGCCACCTGAGCGACAAACTCACTGCCAGCGGAAAGTATGATGTCTACGGACTTGACCTGAACTCGAATTACATTCAGCACCTGCTCAAACACCCGAATTTCCATTTTCGCGAGGGTGATATTTCCATTCACAACGAATGGACGGAGTACCACATTCGCAAATGCGACGTAGTTCTTCCGCTGGTCGCAATTGCCACGCCGATTGAATATGCACGCAACCCATTGGGCGTTTTCTCACTCGATTTCGAAGAGAATCTGCGCACGATCCGAGCTTGTGTGAAATATGGAAAACGGATCATTTTTCCATCAACCTCCGAAGTCTACGGGATGTGCCCGGATGAAAATTTCGATGAAGAGTCTTCAACGCTCGTAACCGGGCCGATCAGGAACCAGCGCTGGATTTATTCCAGTATCAAACAACTGCTTGATCGGGTTATCTGGGCGTATGGCGAGAAAGAAAATCTGAAGTTCACTTTGTTCCGGCCGTTCAATTGGATCGGGCCGCGTCTGGATACGCTCATGTCCGCGCGAGTCGGCTCCTCTCGTGCGATTACTCAGCTGATTCTCAATCTGTGTCAGGGAACGCCGATCCAGCTTGTCGATGGCGGCGAACAGAAGCGTTCGTTCATCGACGTGGACGATGCGATTGAGGCTCTCTATCGGATTGTTGAAAACAAAGGCGGACTTTGCGACGGAAAAATTGTCAATATCGGCTACCCGGAGAACGAGGCAAGTATCCGTGAGCTCGCCCAAATTCTAATTCGAAAATTCGAAGAACATCCTTTGCGCAGTCAGTTTCCGCCGTCCGCTGGATGCATCGACGTGGAAAGCAGTGCTTTCTACGGAAAAGGATACCAGGACATGCAGCGACGCGTGCCGAGTATCAGAAATGCCAAACGGTACATTGACTGGGAGCCCAGCATTGCGTTCGAAGATTCAATTGCAAAGACGCTCGATTTCTTCCTGCAGCAGGCAGTCGATTCAGGCCTGTTTGCCTATGAAGATAAGAGTTCGCCCGTCGAGGCCATTGTGAAGCGATACGCCGCATGAAACTGGGTCTGAGAATTGATGTCGATACCTATCGGGGCACCAGGCTCGGTGTCCCGGCATTGTGCGACAGTCTTGCAAAATTCGGCATCAAGGGCTCGTTTTTCTTTTCGGTCGGTCCCGACAACATGGGGAGGCACCTGTGGAGATTGCTGAAGCCAGCCTTCCTCATGAAAATGTTACGCAGCAATGCCGCTGGCCTGTATGGCTGGGATATCCTGCTGCGTGGCACTTTTTTTCCGGGGCCGATTATCGGGAAGAATCTGGCGGAACCGATTCGCCGCGCAGCCGACGAAGGACACGAGATTGGACTGCATGCGTGGGACCATCATGCATGGCAGGCCCGGATCGATTCGATGGATTCTGAAGCGATTTACAGACATCTCGAACGGGGAGTTCAATCGCTCACCCGGATCTGCGGCAGGGCACCGACATGTTCAGCGGCACCCGGCTGGAAAGCAAACGAAACCATGTTGCTGCAGAAGGAACGATTTGCGTTCGAATTTAACAGCGATTGTCGCGGCAGCAGTGTCTTCATTCCGGAAGTTGATGGCCGGCGTCTGACTCAACCGCAGGTTCCCGTCAACCTCCCGACCTATGATGAAATCATCGGTCGCGATGGCATCAACAACGCAACCTACAACGAACACCTGTTGTCCCTGATCCAACCTGACCAGTTTAATCTGCTGACCATCCACGCCGAGGTTGAAGGCATCGCCTGCCACGAGATGTTCGACGAGTTCCTGCAGAGTGCTGCGGAACGAAATATTGAGGTGGTGCCAACCGGCAACCTTCTCCACGACTCCGCCCTGTACCCCGCTGACCGAATCGCCCCTCGCCGACTTCCAGGCCGCGAAGGCTGGATTGCCTTTCAGGAATCGCTTCCTTCTGTCGCTTAATCCCGCTCCTGGAAACAGTCGATGCGCGGTGTCACAAAATCCAGATGCACCTTAAGACTGCGCCGGCATGTCGAGCGGATTGTTCCCGGTGCTCCGCTGCTCTGTGTGGTGTTTACGGACGCCTGCCCTGATGTGCCTGGCATCATTTACTGAGCGGCGGCGGGCAGAGTGCGGTCGTATACCAGAGCGTCATGTCACCTGCAATTTCGTGCATCAGCGCATCGGGACTATTGTGGCCTGGCGATGGATCGCAGGGCTGCGCCTCGCCGAACCACAGGTATCGTTTCCAGCGTTTCGGCCTTGGTTCCACAAGACCATAGTCGGCAGCATTCCAATTGGCGGTCGTGGCAAAGATGGGTTCTTCGGATTCACCCTGCAGGACCTTGATCTCCAGCGTGGCACGCATGGGATAATAGGGACGATACTCCAGAATTCGGATGACCAGAATCTGATCCACGGGGAGGCGACCGGCAGCATTGCCAAAAGGCAATGGGGGCAGATCGGGCGGCAGGACGTTCTGTGGTTCCTGGAAACTCACGGAGATGACATCTGACGGCGAAGCCCCGTGGAATTCTTCAGTTGCTGCGGGCTGCGGATTCAGCGTGACAGGCTGCACCTGCATCGAACCACCGGACAACTGGAGCTCACGAATGAGCACTGTTCCCAACTGGGAGGCGAACCGCAAATGTATGGGATCGTTGAAACTCTGCATTGCCAACCCGACCTTCAGACTCGGCAATCCTGCGGACAACCGCACATCTGGCGGACAACCCAATCGGGCTGGCAGCGGATTGGATGTGAAGCGAGTTGCCACGGCGGGAACGCGAAGCGATGCTGGTCGTTCCTGCAGATGACATCCGCACAGCAACAGCAGTGACGACGCTGCTGTGACCAGGAGTGTACAGGCGAGCGGCGTCGGTTTCATCAGAGGCTCTCATCCATAGGCGGAATTTCCTGAGACGGCACTGACCCGCCTTGTCCGGATTGCGTTTTCGATCGGGGAACTTGTCCGCGTACTGCGTTGGGAACTGCGGGAGCCGAAACGACACCATTGATGAACTCTGACAGCGAATCAATTGACTCCAGTTCACGTTGTTGCTGCTTTTGAAGTTGCTGCTCCAGTTCATGCTCTCTTTGCAGACGATCACGATCTCCGGTGGTCTGTTGCAGTTTGAGTTCAAGGACCTCACGTTCATGCAATTGTTGCATCGAGTTCTGAGTGAGCTTTAAGGAATCCTGCGCATTCTTCATCTGCAGGATTTGTTCAGACAGAATCTGTACCTGAGTCCGGTATTCCTGAAGTTCACTGTTTTCGGATGCCGCTTCGGGAGCATACGCTGGCTCGGCCTGTAGCGGAGGCCACTGCGCCTGCGCTTCCGAGCGCGGGTAGTACCTCATTGACCGTGGGTTCGTGGTCGTGGACTCTGCTTCTGGCCACTCGGCTGTCGGATGATTCACGTACGCCGAATTCTGGTCTTCAAATTCAGAGTGCCTTGCTGGTTGCGAAGGCGTCCAGAATCCGGGCATGCCGTTCATCGTTGCTGCCTGCGGTCGCATTCCATGATCAGTCGGACGAGGGCCTTCGGGAGGCGACTGCGTGGCGGGATACGTCTGTGAGGCCGCTGGTGAAGGATCAGTTGGCGCCGCGTGGTGCCCTGCTTCGTGTTCGCCATGCGCGTCTGCGGCGCATTCACCGCAGGTACAACCACATCGCGACTTTGGTTCATTGCCCGTTGCATTTGGCAGACCAAACCAGGCATTGCGTGTCACCGCGCAGCCGGACGTGAGGCACAGACTGAGACAGACCGCGATGCAGGTTACCGTTACAGCAGTCGATTGCTGCCCAATCAAACTGACTTGCGGAAACTGCTTGTGTGTGTGAAAGCCATGCATGGCTTACGAACTCCGAATATAGAATTGTGCATGAAACTCAGCAACGTGGCTCACTTTGTGCCCTCATACCCACACTCAACCGTAATCACTTCCCCACAATCGCAGCGCATGACAATCGATATCACGTCGCCCGTTGTGGGGTCCCTATTCACAGAAACTCGTTCTGTCGTCGGCAGACACCGCGTTTGATTTGCGAGGCGAATCGGGGCGTCGCTGAATCGGACCTGTTGACCGGAAAGCACTCGACCTTTAGCATTGCTCACGGCACTCATGATTATTCTCCACTCCGTCGTCTGACGATCGACTTCAGTTGTAGTTCTGCGGCTGCGATCAGTCTTGAAACGCGGGATTCAGACAGACTCAGCACTTCGCCAATTTCTTTCATTCGCATGTTCTCCAGATAGTACATCGTGACTGCCAGCCGCATTCTTTCCGGCAGTTCCTCGATGGCATCTGCCAATAGCTGTTTCTCTTCAACGCGGCGAGAATCTGCATCCACGTTTTCTTCTCGATTGCCGGGGACAGGCAGTTCGCCCAGTTCATCAGCCCAACTCTCGGGGCGCGTCAAACGCATGGCGGCGATGCAGTCATCGACTTCTTCAACCGTCAGCCCCGTCTGATTGGCCAGCTTTTCGGACGTCAGCGGCGGCGGCATGTGAACGGACGCTTCACGAATCATCGTCCAGTTCTGAAGCACGGCCTGAGGCACAGGGCAATTACGTCGCAGTTCATCCAGAATGGCTCCCCGGATTCGTTGATAGGCAAATGTGGTAAACGCGATACCTCGCGCCGGATCAAACTGACCAGCTGCCTCGACCAGCCCCAGAATTCCCGCAGACTCCAGATTGTCATTGTCTACGGAGTCTGGCAATCCCCCTAACATTCTGCCCAGAATATGGCGCACAAAATGAAGATGCTCCAGGATCAGACGATCCCGAAGATCCATTTTGCAGACTTTGTGATACGCTTTTACAGCCGAATGCATGCGAGTACTCATGTCGTTTTTTCGCGGTGCCAGTTTTTCCAGTTACGACCGATAGCCTTCAATTCAGTGTTCAGACTCAGCCGGTGTCTTCATCCGACTCTGTATCTGCCATCCCCTGCAACACCAACACCAGCCCGCGCACGCACACCGCAGAAATTATCGCTGACGTGAACGACCGCAGTACGATTTCCGCAGGAGCCACCTGGCGCGCGATACCAATCAACATTACGGCGCTGCAGATCAGCAAACCGCAGGCACGTCCCCAGGGACGTTGGTCAAGAATGATTTCGGAAGCGTTCATACTGGTTACCGTTCAGCAATTGCCTGGTGTGTTGTGCATGGTTCGTTACGCGGCATCACGAAACTGTCGGTTTTCGGGAACTGTTTCAACACCGATGATGTCGTCGAACTCCAGCATCACAACGGAATCGATCACCAGATCATTCGGAATCTCCTGATAGGCAATCACCCCGATGTCAGGCGTCGTGCGTGCGATCAGTCGTTTTAATGGTCGGCGAATCTTCTGATCCACTAACAGCGCCAGTGGCATCTGACGCCGCTCAGAGTCCTTCCACGCCTTGTGGATTGCTTCGATCATCCGTGTCGCCGATCCGACTTCCAGGGCAACCTGATCTTTCTGAATCGACTGCCGCAGACGGATGTCCAGGCGAGGCTCCATCGAGATCACGCGCAGACGTCCGTCTGCACCGCGGAAGCGTTCGCAGACCAGGCGACCGAGGTCGCGTCGGACGCAGTCGGTCAGGTCTTCGCTGCTCTTCGAATCCGGAGCGTGATTCACGATGGATTCCAGAATCAGCGCAATGTCGGACAGCGGTATGCGATCTTCAGCCAGTTGAACAAGGACCTGATGCAGTGATCCCATGCGAATTGTCTCCGGTTTGATTTCATCAATGATCGTCGGGCAAAACTCGCGTGCGCGATCCAGCATCTGCTTGAGCGATTCGCGAGTCAGAAGTTCGTGAGCAAAGCGATTCAGGACTTCGCCCAGATGAGTGATCAGGACACTCAGAGGATCCACGACTGTGCAGCCCTGAATTTCTGCCAATCGCACACTTTCAGAAGTGATCCAGCACGCAGATAAACCAAACGCCGGCTCCACAGCCGCTTCACCGGTGATTGACACTTGCCGACCCTCAGGAAGTATGGCCAGCAGTTGTTCAGTTCGTAGTTCACCACCCGCCACGCGTCGGCCAGCGATCAAAATACGGTACTCCTCCGGTTGCAACAGCAGGTTGCTGTTGACACGAATCGGTGGCACCCAAAGTCCACTTGTTCGGGAAAACTCACGGCGCAACGCGGTGATGCGTTCGGAAAGTCCTTTTACTCTTTTGCTTTGAATAAATGGCACCAACCTTGCTCCAACTTCGACGACCGCGCGATCTGTGAGCAGAAATTCATCCAGATGACGTTCGTCATCTGGTTTGACGGGCGGCGTCGGGTCGGAACCTTCGAGAGTCTCCGCTGGCTGCTCAACGGCTTTGCGGCGACTGGCCAGCAACATCAGTCCGCCAGCGACACCCAGAAAGGGAAGCTTCGGAAGCCCTGGCATAAGCCCGATCACCGACAGAATTCCCGCTCCGATGTAGATGGGGCGATTGGAACCAAAGAGCTGCCCGCTGATTTCGTCGCCAAGGCTGTCATCGGACGTTGTCTTCGTGACCAGCACACCAGCCGTGGTGGCAATCACCAGTGCCGGAATCTGCGAGACCAATCCGTCGCCGACAGACAAAATTGAGTATGTGCGGATGGAATCAAGAAGAGACATTCCATGCGTCACTCCCATCAGGACGCCGCCAATCAGATTGACTCCGGTGATGATCAATCCGGCGATCGCATCGCCACGCACGAATTTACTGGCCCCGTCCATCGCTCCGTAAAACTCCGTCTCACGCGACAGTTCCTCGCGGCGGCGGCGGGCTTCCTTGTCGTTGATGCTGCCTGCGTTGAGTTCGGCATCAATCGCCATCTGCTTTCCGGGCATGGCATCCAGCGTAAATCGAGCGGCGACTTCGGCGATACGTCCGGCACCCTTGGTAATGACCATAAACTGGATGATGACGAGGATCAGAAAGATGACCAGCCCCACGACCAGTTGACCGCCGACAACATAATTTCCGAACGCCGTGACAATGTGCCCGGCATTACCGTCAAGCAGAATTAACCGTGTCGTGGCGACGTTCAGTGACAGGCGATAAAGCGTGAGCAACAATAACAGCGACGGGAAGACGGTCAGTTCCAGGGCACGACGTGCGCTGAGCGTGACCAACAGCAGCAGTGTTGTCGCCGCAAGGTTTGACGCAATCAACACATCCAGCAACCATTCCGGTATGGGCACCAGCATCACGATCAAACCTACAAGCATGCCGAACGACAGCAGAGTCTCACTCTGCTGGATCCAGGAGCCGATGGCCGGTTTGGTTGTGATTGGAGTGGACATTTGAAATTTGAAATTTGAAATTTGAAATTTGACGCCGGTTTCACGCGTCAATGAAAGCTCATGCTCAGCACACGGGCAATGAGCTGCCAGCCATCGACGAGGATGAACAGGAGAATTTTAAACGGAGTGGAAATTACCATCGGCGGCATCATCATCATTCCCAGTGACATGAGGATGACAGACACAACGAGGTCAATCAGGATGAACGGGATGTACAGACAAAAGCCCATGATGAAAGCTGTCTTGAGTTCGCTGATCACGTAGGCCGGGATCAGGACCTGCATAGGCGTATCCGCTGGCGTCCTGATCTGCTTCACATTGGCCATTCCGGCGAACAACGCGATGTCTGCTTTCCGCGTCTGGCGTATCATGAATTCGTGCAGCGCTGCGGAACCGCGTACCCATGCGGTCTGACCGTCGATGGTGCCATCCAGATATGGTCGCACCGCGTCGCCTTCGATGCTGGTCAGCGTCGGGCCCATCACAAACAACGTGAGAAACAATGAGAGCCCGAGAATGACCTGCGTCGGCGGAATTTCCTGAGTCGATAACGCGCGACGCACGAAGGACAGCACGATCACAATTCGCGTGAAGGCCGTCATCGTGACGAGCGCAGCAGAAATCATTGCCATTCCGCCCAGGAACAAGGCAACCTTGACCTGTGGCGAAAGCGTTTGAAATCCTTCGGACTCAACGATGTGCTGAATTGTCTGTGCGGAATCCATTCCTGCACCTAAGCTAGTTGTCAGTTGTCAGTTGTCAGTTGTCAGTTGTCAGTTGTCAGTTGTCAGTTGTCAGTTGTCAGTCGTCAGTCGTCAGTCGTCAGTCGTCATTGGTCATTGGTCATTGGTCATTGGTCATTTCCTCTTCCGTCATCAGGCTCTCTTCAAATGTCGAAGGAGCCAGGACCAGCGCTCGAATGCCTCCGGCATCGGTCGCGACGAGGGCTCGATATCCGTGCATTTCGATCAGCGACACTGTGCGGCTGGGACCAAGAGACAATGTCTCAAGTACTCGTGAGCGGGATGTTGTGGTCGGCAGCAGCCCCCGCTCACGTTGCCAGCGGCGGGTAGCCAGAATCACAAGACAGCACACGCAGAGGACGATCGATATCCATGCGACAGCGCGCATCACGACCTGCATCGGGCTGGATGCCATGGAGACGTTGAGTGTCGCGGCCATCGCCTGCGAAGATTCCGCATCTGTCGCAGCAGTCGACGACTCAGTTGTCAGGTCGAGGAAGAGATCTTCCTGTTTGGCAGGTGAAGGATCGATGGCAGGCTGCCCGCTGGCGGCGCGGAGGGCCTCAAGTCCACGGGCGACTTGTTCCTTCGTCGAAGCAGTTCGTGTCTGCGATGGTTGATTCATTCCCTTTTGAGCCACAGCATTTTTCGTAGTTCCCAGCGCAAGCGCGAGCCACAGGCATGCAACCAGCACGCCGCGATATCCTCGCAGGTGCGGAGTGCCATGTGTCTGACTGTTGTCGTGACTACGTTTCATATCTGGTCGCCATCTGTCATCCCGCGAGCCGGGCAGCGTAAGCCCCCGGACAGTCGCACTTCAGTGTCTGCAATCTCTTCACCGCTTGTCGTCCGCGTTCACGATTTCCGTAATTCTGACGGCGAATCGGTCGTCCACCACCACGACTTCACCACTTGCAATCCGCACACCCTGGGCCATCACATCCACGGGTTCAGACACGGCTCGGTTCAATTCGACCACAGCTCCCTCGCCGAGTTTCAGCAGCTCACCAATCGGCATCGTGACCCGACCAATTTCCACCGAGATCTCAATACTGACTTCTGCAAATCGTTCCAGCGGCATTGCCGCATGTGCGCGGGAGCGCGAAACCTGCGGAAACTCAACAGGGTGCGCTTCCGGCACAGGTATTTCGTCCTGCGACATGATCTGATTGAGCGCTGAGTCGGATTTTGCAGCGGCATGGGCTGTGTCAGTTGTGGGGATGCTCACGTCGTTCTTCCTAATCTTTTTGGGAAACAAGTATGCGAAAACCCTGCCTCTGACCAAGCCGACAGGCATGACCCAGAAAATGCAGGCGACCTGAGATCTGCGCTTCGAGAGGATTGCCGATCGATTGATCAAGGATCAGCACATCGCCCACGGTCAGTTGATGCATTTCGCCAAGCGACAGCGACGCTCTTCCGAGACTGACGGACATTGTGACGGGCAGCGTTTCTGTCAAAGCCCGCATTTGGGGTGATGCAGATTGCTGAGGAACGGGACTGGCCGACGTGTCGTCAATTCCGATCGAAGCCAGACCGGCCTGCGGCATGAGGATGACAAACGCTTCTTCGCCCACGGGTGTCTGAATCACCACAATACTGCGAATCAGATTTTCGCGAGGTTGAAAGACGCGACTGCGAAGTGGTCGCACAAGGATCTCATTGAGTTCCACCGGCAGTGCCTCGACTTCCGGCCAGCCCTGACTGAACGCACGAGCAATCTCGCCAAACAGGAGTTCGATCAGCGACAATTCTGCCGGCGTAAGGTCGCGGGAGGCGGGCCATTCTTCGCCCAGCGTGCCGAGCATCTCACTCACAAGCGTCAGCACGATGCGACTGGAAAAGGCCACCATCCCGTCAAAACGGGCCGGGCCAATTTTCAACAACGCCGCGTAACCGGGATCGGGCAACGCCTGCTGCGCCTTTTGAGCCACAGACGAGTCTGTGCGGGCAACTTCCAGCGTAATTCGATTTCCAAGCAGCGACTGCCAAAATTCCTGGAGCACCGCCGTCGCTGTTCCGTTCCACTGCGCAAGCGCACGGTTGGCAGTCCCGGTCAGACGACGAGGTGCCGTGAAGTCAATACTGGTTGCCGTTTCACTGGTGGTCATTGAACGTTAAATTCTTCGAAAAGCACATCATAAATCTGGTCGTAGCCGTCGGGGCAAAGCACGGCGTTGAACTGTTCACGAATCTCTCGACGCAGCCGATTTTGTCCGGCAGCACCGCGAATATCATCCAGATCAAGGTCAGAAATCTTGCTGAGCAGCCAGTTTCTGAGGACAATTTTTTGGGCTTCAATCTGCTTCTTAAAATTCTCTTCCTGCGATTTCGGAATCTGCAGCGAAATGGCGATTCTCAGATATCGCGACATTCGGCCTTCATCCAGATTGACCACCACGCTTTGGTCTTTGCCCGGCTCACCAAACGGCAGAAAGACGGTATCTTCCTGCGTGGGCATCGTGAAGGCTTTTGCTTTCTTCGAGTCAGATTTCGCTGCGCTGCCGTGACTTTCAGTGTCAGTTTTGGTCCCATGCTCGTCAGATTCTTCAATGTTTCCCGCTGCGTGTGTCGGCTGTCCTGTCAGGACAAATGGAAGCGCGCTGCCGAGGCCCGCGCTGAGCACGCCGACAGCAATCCACGGGACAATGCTGCCAGCGCCCGTTGGTTTTCCCGGACCGTCGCTGGCTGATGCGGCTTCTTCTTTTGCATGATCCGACATGGGAACACTCGCAGGAATTTCAAAACGAGGGAGCGAAACAAAACGTCGCGTCTCGGTTCAATCGTCAGTTGTTGTCTGAAGGGACAGTGGATTTACCGGTCAGGCAAAGTGTGACGGCAGTCGCCAATGCCTGCGTGAGGAATCCTGCAAGGCGCAGCAGTAGAAGCGCCTGCATGACAGTAGAAACATGCTCTACTGAGTGAAAACACGCACGCTGACTTCGGTGATTACTGCCGCACACGAACGTGGCGGGACGAGGGCGGCATGGCATGGACTCAAACAACATCCGTTGTTCACATGGCCAGCAGTCAAAGCCTGTGTCGGCCCAGGGCAACGCCCTCAGCGGACCACACACTTTTTTTCAATGGCCCGCTTAAAGACTGGGTTTGAATTTGTTACGCGGAATCACGTGCACATTTTTTGGGTCACCGAATACGCTACTATGGAGCTTGCCTCCATAG
>JAYSPO010000041.1:0-5423 GCA_043722015.1 Candidatus Kuenenia sp.
GCGTAGTCGTTGGCGTCGCCTTCGATTTCGATGGTCACTCCATGCGCGAGCCAGGCACCGACGCTTTGGCCGGCAGACCCTTTCGCCTTGATATGAATCGTGTCCATGGGCAACCCGTGGGCTCCATGAGCACGGCTGACTTCGTTGCTCAGCATCGTTCCGAATGCGCGGTCGATGTTCTGAATCGTCGTGTCGATGCGAACGTGCTTCCTGTCTTTCAGGGCAGGTTCACATTTCTTGAGTAATTCCATATCGCGCACGGCACCGAGAGAATGATCCTGATCGATCGTACAATACGTCTGCACATCGGCATGTGGCTTCTGGGCAGGAGTCAGAATCGGCGACAGATCCAGTTGATGCGCTTTCCAGTGAGTCACCGTGCTGTCCAGTTCCAGCATGTCAACACGCCCGACCATTTCGTTCACCGTGCGGAAGCCGAGCTCGGCCATGATCTCCCGAGTTTCCTCAGCCACCATGAACAGATAATTGACGACATGCTCGGGCTTGCCCTGGAACTTCTTACGAAGCACGGGATCCTGAGTCGCAATGCCGACCGGACACGTATTCAGGTGACACTTCCGCATCATGATGCAGCCGAGCGTAATCAGCGGCGCGGTGGCAAAACCAAATTCCTCAGCCCCGAGCATCGCTGCGACGACGACATCGCGGCCTGTCTTGAGTTGTCCGTCTGTCTGCAATCGAACCCGGCTGCGCAGGTCATTCATCACAAGCGTCTGATGCGTCTCAGCGATGCCAAGTTCCCACGGCAGACCGGCATGCTTGATGCTGGTCAGAGGCGAAGCCCCGGTGCCGCCTTCGAAACCCGAAATCAGAATATTGTCCGCGTGGCCCTTGGCAACTCCGGATGCAATCGTGCCGACGCCGACTTCTGACACCAGTTTCACACTGATGCGAGCGCGACGGTTTGCATTCTTCAGGTCGAAGATCAGCTGCGACAGATCTTCGATCGAATAAATGTCGTGATGCGGCGGCGGGCTGATCAGACCCACGCCCGGAGTCGAAAGTCGCGTCGATGCGATCGTCTTATCGACTTTGTGACCCGGCAATTCACCGCCTTCACCCGGTTTTGCCCCTTGGGCGATCTTAATCTGCAGTTCATCCGCGTTCGTGAGATACCATGAGGTCACACCGAAACGTCCTGAGGCAACCTGCTTAATGGCTGAACGACGCGAATCGCCGTTGTCCATCGGTTCAAAGCGATCGTAACGCTCACCTCCCTCACCGGTGTTACTCTTGCCGCCGATGCGATTCATGGCAATCGCCAGCGTTTCGTGCGCTTCAGCGGAGATTGAGCCGTAGCTCATTGCTCCCGTGCAGAACCGCTTGACGATGTCAGCCACGGAGTCCACTTCTGCCAATGGGACAGGTTCGCCCTTGCGGAACTTCAGCAGTCCGCGCAAATGACAGGCACGCGTTGTTTCTGCGTTCACAAGTTTTGAAAAGTCCTTATACGCTGACTTATCGCCGGTTCGAGCTGCCTGCTGAATACGACCGATCGTGTGCGGATTCCATGCGTGCTTTTCGCCAAGTCGACGCCATGAAAACAGACCCGCATTCGGCAGTTCATGTGAAATGCTGTCGGGGTTTTCGGGGAAGCCGATATGATGCCGCATCAACGCTTCCTGAGCCAGCACGTCGAAGTTCACGCCCTTGATGCGGCTCGACGTTCCTGCAAAACACAGGTTGACGACTTCGTCGGCCAATCCCAGTGCTTCAAAGATCTGAGCCCCCTTGTAGCTTTGCAGGGTAGAGATTCCCATCTTGGCCATCACCTTTAACATGCCGTTGGCGACCCCGGAACGGTAGGCTGCGACAATGCGATCGTCGTCCCAGTCATCGGTCAGCTTTCCGTCCAGACGCGACTGACGCAGGGCATACAGCGCGAGGTACGGATTGACCGCGTCAGCACCGAAGCCGATCAGGAGACAGAAGTGATGCACTTCGCGAGCTTCCCCGGATTCCACCAGCAGACCGATCTGCGTCCGTTCTTCGTGCCGTACCAGATGATGATGCACCGCACCGGTCGCCATGAGTGAACTCACGGGAACACGATCAGCGCTGATCTTACGATCGGACAGCACGATCAGGCTGAAGCCATTGCGAATGGCCTCTCTTGCTTCTTTGCAGATGCGGTCCAGGGCAGGTCGCAGGCCACCGACGCCTTCCGACTTCGGATATGTGATATCGAGGACTTTGGCTTTCCAGCCACGATGCTTGATGCCCTTCAGATTGGCCATCTGATGGTTTGTCAAAATCGGATGCGGTACGGCCAGACGGTGACAGCTTTCCGGCTTCGTGTCCAGCAGGTTGCCTTCCGGACCGATGTAACATTCCAGCGACATGATGACTTCCTCGCGGATCGAATCAATCGGCGGATTTGTCACCTGAGCGAAGAGCTGATGGAAGTAATCGTACAGCATGCGTGGCTGGTCACTCAGGCACGCCAACGCGGCATCGTTTCCCATCGAACCGATCGGATCCTTATCGGCCTTGATCAGCGGCAGCAACATGAAGTTCATCGTTTCGGAGGTGTATCCAAACGCCTGCATCCGGTTCAACAGATCCTGCCCCGTGAGGCGTTCTGTCGGAGTCTTCTTTGGCAACTCCTCAAGGCGAATCCGTTGTTCCTGAACCCATTGCTGATACGGTCGCCGCGCGGCGACGTCGGCTTTGAGTTCTTCGTCGTCGATGATACGGCCCTGTTCGAAGTCCACAAGGAACATGCGACCAGGCTGCAGGCGTCCTTTGTATGCGACGTTGTTAGGCTCAATGTCCAGCACGCCGACTTCGCTCGCCATGACAACTTTGTCGTCCTTGGTCACGTAGTAGCGACTTGGACGCAGGCCATTGCGATCCAGCGTGGCACCGATGAAGCGACCGTCGGTAAAAGAGATCGATGCCGGTCCGTCCCACGGTTCCTGCAGCGCCGAATAGTATTCGTAAAACGCACGCTTGTGTTCGGGCATCGTTTGATGATTCTGCCATGCTTCCGGCACCATCATCATCACCACTTCCTGCAGCGTGCGACCGGAGTGATACAGCATTTCCAGGGCATTGTCGAAGCAACCGGAGTCGGACGTATGAGGTTCAACAATGGGAAACAGCTTTTCAATTTCGGCACCGAAGAGTTCGCTCTTCATCATGCCCTGGCGCGCAAACATCCAGTTGGAGTTGCCCTTGACGGTGTTGATTTCACCGTTGTGCGACATGAATCGCAGCGGCTGAGCACGGTCCCAGCTGGGGAACGTGTTGGTCGCAAATCGCGAGTGGATCATGGCGAGATGCGTGTCGTAGTCAGTGGCTTGAAGATCTTTGAAGAACGGCAAAACCTGATGAGATGTCAGCATTCCCTTATAGATGATCAGCTTGGTTGACAATGAACACACGTAGAACAGCAACGCCTGCGACATATCACTGTTGCGTAGTTTGTGGCTGGACAACTTCCGGATGATGAACAACTGACGCTCCAATGCGTCCTGATCGAGTCCGACTGCACCGCCAACGAACAGCATCTCCATGTGCGGCGCACAGGCTCGCGCCGCCTTACCAATGTCTGCCGTGTCGTAGTCCACCGGCAGTGTTCGCCAACCGAGCAGTGTTTGTCCCTGCTGAGCGATAAATTCCTCCACGGTCTGTTTACACATGGCTCGCTGCTCTGCATCCTGCGGCAGGAAGACGACGCCTGCACCATAACGACCGACTTCCGGAAGTGCGACCTTCATATCTTCCGCGGCAACTCGTACCAGAAAGTTGTGTGGCAGCGACGTCAACATCCCGGCGCCGTCGCCGGTGTTGGATTCGCATCCGCACGCACCGCGATGATCCATGTGCCGCAGAATACGGTCAGCGTCATCCACGATCTGACGACTTCGGACACCCTTGATATGCGCGACGAAGCCGACTCCGCAGTTGTCATGTTCGTTGCGAGGATCATACAAACCGCGCGCTTCCGGCGCGCCATACGGTGGTCGAAATGGCGCTGGATACTGATTGCCGCGGATGTCTTCCATGGATTCGTGCCTTAAGAATGATTCCGACAAACCGGTCGGAGCGACGTGCGGATTGAGTTCGCCACCAGGAATTCGCTGACACACAGATTCAGTACCAGCTCAGCGTGGTGGCAGGATGGCGCGTTTGGATGCGGCCACGCATTTCGTTCCCACATTGATCCTTGATTTGACCGCTTCGCCCAGGTCGTCCGCCGCGAATCGCGAGCAAGCGACGGCAGCATCCGACGTATCCGCGATCGTTGACCGGGAAGCTGCAGTAGTCAGGGCTCGAAGCGAATTCAGCATAATTTCGGACAAACCAGTATCAGGCGTTCTGTTTCGTTGTGCTGCCAAGGACATTCCAGCCTGAGCTTTTCCAAAGAAAACTCAAACCGGGCAGGAAATTCTGCCTGATGCATGACCATTGTGTGGGGGCCAAGGTTCACTGTTTCCAGGCAATTCCGGGCTGCAAATTGTGTCAGGCTTTCGTCTGGAAGACAAGCTATTGCCCGCGTCTTCTGCCGGATCAGAGAAAACCTGGGCGTGATTCTGCTAGACTTGGGGTGAACCCCTCAACTGCTCAGCCCATTTTCGCACCTGCATTCCTGATGAATACCCCTGATCCATCGCTCTTTGATCGCCGCCGCCGCGTCGGCTGGACCACACTGGTCTGTCTTTGCGTGGCTGTTGTCGGATTCACGACTGAAGGAAAAGAGTGCGTCTGGGCGGCCGCAGCGATGCGGATCGGATTCGTGCTGGGAGCACTCTGGCTGTGCTTTCCCACGAAAACTCGCCCCGCTGCGTGGGCGGTGCTGACTCAGGGGCGATTAGTGGCGATTGTGATCGGGGCACTGTTCTGGAGCCGAATCAAATATGCGCTGCCCTTTCTGGCGATCGCAGGAATCGTGCTCTGGTTCATTCGACCGCGGGGGAAGCGGGGATAAGTTTATCCAGAATGCCATTGACGAAGCTGCTGGAGTTCTCAGTGCCGAACTCACGGGCGATTTCAATTGATTCGTCGATGACGACAGCCGCTGGAGTGCCCATGTGTGTCATTTCGTAAAGGCCCATCCGGAGCACGTTTCGATCGGTCGGAGCCATCCGGTCCAGACGCCAGTTCGTCGCCGTGCGGCAGATGACTTCATCCAGTTCATCGCGTGACGCGATGACGCCGGAGATCAGTGACCATCCAAAGTCCCGCAACGCCGCGTCCGTGAATTGCTTGCGGAGTTCTACCTGCATCCGATCCTGATCGGCTTCCGGATTCTGGTCAAACAGATAGAGCATTTGCAGAGCAAAACGACGAGCTTCAGAACGTCCGGCCATGTGTAGTTGGAATCAGGTTAGAAGTTTTACAATTCGGAACTGCGCACGGTGCGCAAAACACTGTGGCGAGCGGCAGGGCGTCAGCCC
>JAYSPO010000042.1:0-6235 GCA_043722015.1 Candidatus Kuenenia sp.
GGGCCACGGAGGGCTCACGCCCAGCCGCTCGCCATTGTCAATGGTTCACTGCGATCCAATCGTTCAACACTTTGCGTCAGTAGCTATTTCCCAAGGTCAGCGAATCTGTCGTACGACTGGTTCAAAGGGTGAGCATTCCTGCGGCCTTCGATCAGGGTGGCAACCCATTCGGCAAGGCGCAATCCAAGCCGCCGACAGGCTTCTATTTCCCGGTCTACGATGGGTGGTCCGGCTGCGATGGCGCCGTAGTGGGCTGAGAACTTGACGCCGGTGTAGTCGGTCAGGCCGAAGACCAGAAATCCATAGTTGATCAGGATGGACATCAGCGTCATGCACGTCCATTCCTGGCCACCGCCCCAGGCCCCGGCCGAACTAAAGACGCAACCAATCCTGCCGTCGCGTTTGCCCCAGTTCTCAACTGGCTGCTGATCCCACCACTGCTTCATCTGCCAGCTGACACTGCCGTAGTTTGTCGGTGAGCCCAGCGCAAGGCCATCGCACCATTCAAGATCAGTGTGATCGGCAACGGAAACATCCTTCAGCCGAACCTCGGCCCCCGCCAACTGGCCAGCGCCTTCGGCAATGAGTTCCGCCATTCGATGCGTATTGCCGGAGTTTGAGTGATACAGCACAAGGATCTTCGGCACGAGATAAGCTCCGAATTACGACTGAACTTTAGGCGAAACGGAATGTCGGATTGGTCACGAGTCTCAAGAAAAACAAGGCTCTCCGCGATGCTGTGATTGCGTACAGGATCACTTTTCATCGCGAATGCCAAGGATGGCTAATTCGACTGTACCAGATTCATGACCACGAGCAGGAAATCAAGTTGAAAAAGGTGTCTGGAACTTTGGAGGCATCAGAAAACTCCGCAAAACCTGATGCCGGAGAGTTCCAGACACCTTTTTCAACCAATCTGGGACAGTCGAACTAAGCGTAAGAAGTCTCCACCGTGTTCGCAATATCCAGTCGAATATCGGATGCTGGCACCTGAACCCATGGCTCTGCACGCCTATTCCAGGCGAAACCAAGGGCCCATTAACGGGTCAACCCTCCGACGATTGCCAGACGCTGCATCAAGAGACTTACTTGCCCCGCTTCGTGAATTCCTGGCTGCCTCTCGTGCCGATCTTGAGGAAGCTGCCGCCAGGCAGCGTGAAACCGGCTGAAAACCTGCACTTTCGGGCAAGTTCACGTTACAATGCCGTTCATTGGCATTGTGTGGTTATCGGGCAAGGTGCATGAATTATGTTTGCGGATCGAGTCATTCTGTATTGTCGCGCTGGTGATGGCGGGAACGGGTGCAGCAGCTTCCGTAAGGAAATCTTTGTTCCTCGCGGTGGCCCGGATGGTGGCGACGGCGGCGATGGTGGCGACATTATTATTCAAGCGGATGAGAACAAAGGATCGCTCGGCAATCTTGTCGGCCATCGACACTGGAACTCCGACCGTGGCCAGCACGGCAGTGGTGCGCTGTGTACCGGACGTTGCGGCAAGCCTACGGTGATCCTCGTTCCACCTGGAACCCTGATTACGGATTTGAAACATGGGCATCTGTTGAAGGACCTGCAGCGCCACGGCGAGAGTGTCGTGATTGCAAAAGGCGGGCGGGGCGGGCGGGGCAACAAGCGATTTGCAACCCCCTTGAATCGGGCTCCACGAGAATCCGAGGAAGGACATCCGGGGGAGTATCGTGAGATCTCACTGGATCTCAAGATGATCGCCGACGTGGGCCTGATTGGAAAACCAAACGCAGGCAAATCGACGCTGCTGAGTCGCGTCTCACGGGCAACGCCCGAGATTGCCGACTATCCTTTCACCACAAAGTATCCGAATCTTGGCGTGGTGAACGTCGGCTATGACTTTGAGTTTGTGCTGGCAGATATTCCGGGGTTGATCGAGGGCGCTCATGCCGGCGTCGGTCTGGGCCACGACTTCCTGCGACACGTTGAACGCACGCGACTGCTGGTGCATCTTGTCGAACCTTCTCCGATGGATCAAACCGATCCGCTGGACAACTACGCTCAAATTCGCGAAGAGCTGCGTTTGTACGATCCGAAACTCGCCGAGCGGCCGGAGATCATCTGCGTCACAAAGGCTGAGTTGACCGATGCCACAACCTGTGCCGAGTTATTGCGGGAAGTCACAGGCAAAGAAGTTTTCCTGATTTCTGCAGTCACGGGCAAAGGTCTGCCAGAGTTAACTCGACTGATCATTCAGCGGTTGGCGAAACTGGCACCAGAACCCGTAACAGCGCCAGCAATACCTGAAGTTGCGACGTGAGAGATACTATGAAAGTGTTGCTGGCGAATCCTCGCGGTTTCTGTGCGGGGGTCAATATGGCGATTGAATGCCTGGACGAGGCCATTCGTCGCGTTGGTGCCGGGATTTATGTCTACCATGAAATCGTACACAACAAGTACGTCGTCGATCGGTTTACAAAGCAGGGTGTCAAGTTCGTCAATTCGCTCGACGAAGTGCCTCTTGGCGGAATCCTGCTGTTCAGCGCTCATGGAGTTTCTCCGGAAATTCGCAGCATTGCGCGCGAACGCAGACTCCAAACCGTGGACGCGACGTGTCCACTGGTCACGAAAGTGCATCTGGAAGCCATTCGTTACGCGAATCAGGGTTTCAATATCCTGCTGATCGGACACGAAGGTCACGACGAAGTGATTGGTACAATGGGGGAAGCACCGGAGAGCATCACGCTGGTTGAAACGCCCGACGATGTCGGGAGGCTGCCGTTCACGGGCACTGAAAAACTGGCCTATCTCACTCAAACGACGCTCAGCGTGGACGAAGCCACAGCCGTCATCAACGCGCTCCGCAGCCGTTACCCGCAGATTGAATCCCCAAAGAAGGAAGACATCTGCTACGCCACGACCAATCGTCAGGATGCCGTCAAGGCTCTTGTCGAATCGGCAGATGTCCTGATTGTGCTGGGAAGTCAGAATAGTTCCAATAGTCGCCGTCTGATGGAAATTGGAGCCAGCCGGGGAGTGCCGTCGTATCTGATCGATGGAGCCGACGAACTCCAGCGCGACTGGTTCGAAGAAGCCGAAACCGTCGTTGTCACTGCCGGTGCCAGTGCCCCGGAAGTGGTAGTAGGTGAATGTATCCGTTTCCTGCAGCTGAATTTTGCGGCTGAAGTGTCGGAAGAAACACTACGGGAAGAACACGTGCACTTTGCCACTCCGCGGGAACTGCTAACGCTCAAACCTGCCACGCTGGAACGAGGGGTCAGCGAACAAGGGCTCTTCTAGCATTGTCAAGTACCCTTTTCAGGGAAATTTCTGCGCCTTTTTTGCGCACCGCGAAATGTCATTTTTCAAAACACTTTTGAAAAACGTTTGGGCGCTCGTGATTGTGGTTCGCTTTTGATCATAGAAATTCAAGTGGCTCATGCAGTTCCTGTCACACGCGGTTATCTGAAATAGTTTCATGCTCTTGCCTGAAATGTCACGTACTGGTTCGATCCGACTCCACGCGCTCACGCGGTGAAATCAGAGAGCCATTTGCATCGAATTGGCTTCATCAAAGATCGCTTTCAGTAACGTGTCCGGAGATGCCTTGAGACTCGTTATGATGGTCGTTTACGCCACTGTTGTTGCCAACAAGGCACGCCACGAAGCCTATTTTCTTGCTATACCAACTTCAAAGACTCTAGCCAACTCGTCACGACGGAGCGTGGCGGCTACTTTCCGATCTTACCCTCACCGAGTCCGAACCTGGTGAGAACAAAGTTTATGCACGAGAACAACCTCTACAAATCGCCGCCTGAAAATCCTCGCGGAGCAGCAAGAAATCAACTGTTTGTAGTACCGATTGACTGTTGATTTCTATCTGTGTTAATTTGTACTACTAACAGTTAAATACTTGATTTCTCGCGACGATGTTCAGGGCTCCGTGTGCAGAAGTCAGCTCTGGTGTGGCAGAAACATTTATTGCAGAAAAATACAAATCGAGTGTTGAAGACTTTTGTGCCATGCATTTCCCTGCAAAGAATTCAACATGCAGACAGCCGACATTTTTCTGCTATCAATTTTTCTGCTTTTTATTTTCCCGTCGTAAATGTTCCTGAGTTTCGTCTTCAACCATGGGTTGCGGGCAAAGCCCGCGCTAGGTTTATCTGTGGTTGCTTGCGCAGGTTTCGTTCTGCGGCGTGAACGGTTACGAATTTTCCTCCCCTGTAATCTTCTTGCCATAAATTGCGATTCCGCTTGTTCCGGCGCCTGCGAATGAGGCACAGGCAAAATGCTCCGTGATTGGCTGCATCAACTGATGCCACCTGTTTAACGCCGACAGTTATTATTGCGACGATCCTTACGCTGATGTTTGTGGGAGATGCTCCGTTCGAGTACGCTGTCAGTCAGGGTTTCGCAACGTGTCAATCAGACAGACATCGTTCTGGCCGTGTTGCCTGCGACGTCCGCAAGGGAGGATTGCTATGACAGTGGTGCCAATGCGAACATTGAGAACATGCGGTATCGCATGTCTCGTTTTTTTCGCTGTGTATTGTCCATCGGTCAGTTCGACGGAACCAAAGTCCGCGGGTCCGGACTCCGGGGTCGCCGCACTGCCACGGGAGCCGTGGACAACGTCGCGTCTGCGCGGAACGCCGACGCCTCCGGAAGCGTTTCGGATTGTTCCCGCGTTTCCCCTCATGAAGTTTGATCATCCCACAAGTCTGTTGGAGATCCCTGGTACGGACCGCGTGCTGGTGGCAGAAATTGGCGGGAAAGTCTTCACATTTTCCAAAGGCAATGCCTCAGTCGCGGCAGATCTTGCGGTTGATCTGCAGGATCTGGCTCACGGAAGCGTGTCGCTGTTCGCCGCAGTGCTGCATCCACAGTTTCCGCAGAATCGTTTCGTTTATCTGTGTCTTGTGCATCCTGAAAAAGGATCACATACGCGTGTTTCCCGATTTCAGATGACGAATGCGGCTGTTCCCGTGATCGATCCGAAGAGCGAAACCGTGATCATCACCTGGCCTTCGGGCGGCCACAATGCCGGCTGTCTGCGATTCGGCGCGGACGGATTGCTCTACATCGCAACCGGAGACGGATCAGGCCCCAATCCTCCGGACGGATTAACGACAGGTCAGGACGTAACGGACCTGTTGGGTGCAATTCTGCGAATTGATGTCGATCACCCGGCGGATGGTAAGAATTATTCCATACCGGCGGACAACGCATTTGTAACGCACGCAACGGCGCGTCCTGAGATTTTTGGCTACGGGTTGCGAAATCCGTGGAAGTTCGGGATCGACCGAAAAACGGGCGAAGTCTATGTGGCAGACAACGGATGGGAAACATGGGAGATGATTTATCTCGTCGGCAACGGAACCAATTGTGGCTGGCCGATGATGGAAGGGAGAGCCCTCCTGAGAAGTGAGGTCTCTGTCGGACCAACTCCGATCACGCCGCCGATTCGCGATCATCATCACTCGGAAGCAAACTCCGTCATTGGCGGCCCCGTTTATCGTGGCGACAAATTGAAAAATCTTGACGGTGAATTTATCTATGGCGATTACATTACGGGCACAATCTGGTCTGTCGGTCGCAAAGCGGACGGATCCTTTGTCGGCCAGACACTGGTCGATACCGATCTTCGTATCACGGATTTCATGGAAGGCGCGGCAGGGGAACTTTATGTGCTCGACTATGACCTGACGGGGCAGATCTACGAATTGCTGCCTAACAACGTCGAGGATCATTCGGTCGACTTTCCGCGGCTGCTGAGCCAGACCGGAATCTTCAAATCCGTGACCCCGCTGCAGCCTGCCGCCGGCGTCGTTGAGTATAACGTCGTTGTGCCTCGATGGACCGACGGCGCGGTGGCTCAGCGTTTTGTCGCAGTGCCGGGCCGTGCTCGGATTGAGCTGGCACCTCACAGTGGTGTTCGCGGCAAATATCCGGAAGGCACAGTGTTTGCGAAGCAGATTTCGATCCCGGATGGTGACGGCAAACCGACAAAGCCTCTGGAGACTCAGATTCTGCACCTGCAGAACGGAGTCTGGAATCCCTACAGCTATCTCTGGAACGACGCCGGCACTGATGCGGAACTTATCAGTTCCGTGGGCACAACGCAGCCTGTTCAATGGCCCGACGCGAACGCCGCTGGCCAGTTCACAGAACACACATGGCACACCAACGCGATCAACGAATGCCGACTGTGCCACAACGCCGGACCCGGCTTTGTGCTTGGCTTTGTGGGAAATCAACTCTCAAGGCTG
>JAYSPO010000043.1:0-32239 GCA_043722015.1 Candidatus Kuenenia sp.
GCCTGCACGACTCGACACGAACTTCTTGTCAACCAGCGTCTGAAAATCGCCTTTCACTCCAAGCGATGCTGCCGCGCCGTACATTGCGTAAATGCCGCAATACGGGCCATCGTCAGCCGACACGCTCGAACAGACTGTAACACTCCAGGCGGCAACGAACATCGCGACCAGGAATGTACGGAAGCAGAAATTCGATGATTGCGCCATCGTCCCTCTAAGTCTCGTTTGATTCAACATGGCACGACCTGGACACTGCAGTTCAAATTGATTGGGTCATGATTGACGCATCTTGCCTGTTTGACCCGATGCCGCAGGCAAGGTGGCATTGACCGGAATCCTCGCACTCGGCGTAGAGTAATACATGATAATTTCAACCGTGCGCCGTAAATGATATCGATCACACACCGCTAACGTCGGGTCCGGGATCCGATGTCGTTTGTCTTCTTCTTCCTGCATCGCCAACTCCAATAACCCACGCCAACAACGATGGCTACAGGTGCCGCGATTGACAGCATGCGACCTACACCAAACCGCGCTGGCTTCATTTCCACCGATGCCAGCTCCTTGACGGCCGAGCCGTCGTACATTCGCACCACCTTGCCGTCGTGCCATTCTGCCTTGATTTGCTGATTGTCAATCAGCACCACCGGAGTCCCATTTTTGATCTGCGTCTGCAACTGAAACGCAGCATCTGTCGCCGGCCGCTCAACATCAAAATAACGGGCCACTGATGCTATCCCACCGCTGGAACCATCTTGATAGCTCCCTCGGCTTTGATTTCGAATTGTAAATTCAGTCCAATCAGATTTGATCGCTTCAAAGGCCTGCACGCTTTCTGCCGATTGCATGCGGTTTTCCGTCTTTCCCATGTCTCTAATGCGTTTTCCCGACCAATGCAAATCATCAACGCCTCGGACAGTTCGTATCTCAAGGGGTGCGTAGCCCAGTTCCGGGCAAATAGTAATCAAACACTTTCCTGAGGTGCCAACCGAAGAAATCTGCCAGCAAGGCCGATCAAGCATTGTCGCGGCCTCAATCGTACACTCCTGTCTTCCTCTAAACTCATCCAGAATGGAACCGGTTTGGTTTTTGTTTTTCTGAATTCCACTCAGGATTTGGATGCCGGGATTTCCTTCAGATCGACGCTTGCTGCCAGCGGCACCGTCATAAAATGTCACGCTAAAGTCCGTCCCTTGTTCGCCGAAAAGTGAAAAATCGCGGCTGTCGTATTCTTCCGGAGTGGGAACTCGTCCGTCAAACGACACAGAAAGGACGTTCTCTCCGACCGTGACTGTTTCCCCAAACGAAGCGTTAAGCAGGTGCTGGAAGTCCACGGGACGATTGATTTCCTGGTAATGTCGATACCAGCGAGTGTCGTCCCACGCCGATATTGATTTGGAATACCCGGTCATTTTCCACTCGTTGTTCTTGTCGTCAAAAAACATCAACTCCGCGTCAGAGTTCAACTGTGTTGATTGCCATGTGGAAAAGAATTTGCCGCATTTGTCGAGGATCTCTGAGACGGCCGGTGTCGGCGGCGAATCGCTTCGGGCCTGCCCGTAACTTGTGCCTGCCGACAGTAGCAGGAACATGAGCGAGACAATGACGATGGCACCTCGTGGACGGGTGATTTTTGACACATTTGCCTCGCTCTCGATGAACTCAAAGTGGCCAAAAGTGTTTCGTTCCAGCGATAAGCACCCGACTGCGGCGAACCAACGGGTCCACCGCAGGCGATTGCAACATCTCAGGGCCCGTCGTCGGGTACCACTTGGTGGCAGAAACTAGTCCCCAGCTCTTGTACTACTGACTGGCAACCGGTCTGCAGACACTTATTCTGAGTGGTCCCATCCAAGTAATGGTCCCGCACATTGGAGCCCACTGTCTCAAAAGTGAAGTACTTTTTCAGATGACAGTCTTCTACACCGGAATTTTCAAGTGGCTCACAATCATGCTGAGTCTGTTCGGTTCTATTGCAATCTTCCTCACCGCCGACGGCGGAATTGTGAGCGATGGGCGTCGTCATTGCTCCCGCCGAGAGCAACCTCAATTCGGCTAGGCAGGTCAATGCAGCAATGCTGGCGAAAGTCACCATAAAACGCTTTGTATTCATGTTTCATCTCCAATTCGGAAAATGGGTCGAAGGGTAAGAACGATGATCCTGTATTGAAACCAGGCGGACTGTTCGTGACCTCATTTGAATTGCGAAAGTGTCGGCGGCGCGCGGGCAGACGACGGTCGAATTGCTGCTGGATTCGGCGGCTCCATAGGGCTCGACGAAATCGTGCAACTGATTTTTACCCATCGCAGGCGTTCAGCAGCGAACGAAATAGAACCGATCCCGCCGTCTTGAGCGACCAAAGGCGTGCAATGCCACTTACAGCGGATGCCCTGCAGGTTAGGCTCAGCACTTAAAAGAATCTTGCCCGCACTGAAGCATGAGGCATGAGGCATGAGGCATGAGGCATCTCGATCACCCGACAATCGGACCAATGAACGATTACGTGTAGCGACCAGCCATTATGGTAGTCGAGTGATTCCAAAACCGCAAGGGTGTATGGTATCAAAACCCGAAGATTCAGGTATCCTGACCCATGACTCACAAGCAGACGACTGCTGCCACGAAATTTTTCGTTTTGCATTGATGGAGATCTCGGATCACTCCTCCAGAAGCTGGTGGTTGTTCAAGGGCCCTTCTCCTGAGGAGGAATCGCGAATCTACATGTATCGAATTTTGGCCGCAAGAGAGCTCTCAAGGTCCGCATCGCTCAGCGGTCAGCGTGGCGGGTAACCCCTTGTTTTTTATTTTTCACTTCTCGCTACCTTCAACACATCGTCGATCGGAATTGCAAGCGTTGATTCTCTGGCGCGACGGGCGATGTTGATTGCGATGAGGTGACCATCCATGTCGAATAACGGGCCTCCGCAAGTGTCCGGCTCGAGCGCGATGTCGTGTTGCAGAACTGACTGAAATCCGCTCCGACGCGGGCTCACCCGTCCCGAACGACCGTCCAGAAACTCGGTCTTTTCAAACTGCTTTCCGGGATCGTGCTGCAACTGTGCCGACAGACTGAATTGCTTCACCGAGCGTTCGATGTCGATCGATATCCAGTCACCTGGCTGCCTGGCCTTCAGCAGATCGCCTACGGCGGCCAGTGAAGTTACCACCGTCCCGTCAACCCGGCTCAATTCGTCACCGACCTGCAGTCCTGCCACGACCGCGCTGCTGTTCGGTGACAATTCCGTGATACGCACACGATCGGCTTTTACCTGCATGGTTGCTCCAAATCGAGCGGGCTGAGCGGGCTCATGATGCTCGATTCGGCCAATCATCCCGGCCGCTGAAACGTCCGTCAGACTGGTCGCCGCAAAGACAATCTGGCTGCGGAACGATACCGCATTCCGCTGACCGGAATAGGCAGCACTTAGAGCCTTTCCGGCTTCGTACGGGCGCGCCAGTTTCAGAATGGCCAGATCGAGCGTCCGATCGGATTTACTCAACGTTGCGGGGATCATCGAGCCATCGGCCAACTGACATTTCAAGGCTTGGTACGGAACGATCTCGCTCAGCTTCGTGGCGACATGATAATCGTCGAGCACTGTGCCAAGGATTCTGACGGCTGATTTGCCATCTGCCGTGGTGCCATGAATTGCGACAGTCGCCCGAGATGCTGCCGTGACAACCTGCAGTGAGGCCGTCAAGTCCTTTGACAACAACTTCGCACCCGCACGCGCACCGGTGTGCTGCGTCAGCGTCTTCCAGTGCTCCGATTTTTCCAACGCTGTGCGAATCGCGGCCATTGCGACATGGCCATTCGATTCAGTTCCGACTCCGATCTGACGATGCAGCCCGATCAGTTGGCCATAACTGTTCACTAACGGCCCGCCGGAATCGCCGCTCGTCAGAGTGCAGGATGTTTTCACTGCCGCCGCGTCAACAGCCATGATTTTACCAAGTCGCACGACTGGCTCCATGCCATCCGGCTCCCGCGCGGGAAAACCACTGGCCACGACCACTTCGCCAACCACGCTGTCTTCGATGACTGACACAGGCAAGGTGCTCCAATCGACTTCCTTCGAGGATCCTGCGTCCATCAACAGCAGTGCAACATCCGCCTGTTCATCGACAACGATCTGCTTCGCTTCGCACGTTTTTCCGTCTGAAAACACCACCGTCGCTGCCTCAGAGCCCGGCTTCAAACCATGTGCCACGGTGAGCACCAGTCCGCTTTTGGAGACGATCACCCCGGAGGACGTATCCGTTCCGCTTCGCACGCGTACAGTCGCCGTTTGCAGGTTCTGATAAATCTCCGTCAACCGCTGCTGAACTGGAATTTTCGATTTATCGATAGCGACGCACTGCGATACCATGGCCGCAAAAACGACCACGCTGTACACGCACTTCGATACGCTTCGCCACCGATTTGTTCGAATGTGCGTGGCATCATCGATTCGTGGCGATAAGTTCTGTATCATCAAACGGCTTTTGTGGTGTTTTGTCTGGCAGTTATTGAAATCTAGCGGTCTGTTGATTTAATCGTTTAACGGCAAGCCGTAGGCGTCGTTGCCCAATTTCGCCTACTCCTGCGGCTCGCCGTTAAACGAAAATGCTCAATACGCAACTAAATTAACAGCCCGTTAGCGCGTTCCGGCTGATTAAATCAACACCCCGCATGCCGCTGAAGAATGGGCAACGCACATCGTACTTGTTCGGCGACTATCCGTCATTCTACTCAGGAGTCCTCCGCGATGCCGCAGTTTTCTGTTCCCACCCGCCGAAAAATGCTGGCCGCTGCCGCATTCACAGCTTTTGCCGCCACTGTTGTCCGCCGGTCGCAAGCGACAAACCAACCACAGGTAGCTGAAGAAAAAGACTCGCATCCCTGGATCGACGCACATTCGCACATCTGGTGTACGGATCTGACGAAGTATCCGCTGCGGGACAATCAGACTGTTGAAGCGCTTGAGCCACGCAGCTTTACAGATGAAGAACTAATGGCCATCGCGATGCCGCAGGGGGTCGGCCGTGTGGTGCTGATCCAGCACTATCCGCATCACGGTTACGACAATTCCTACCTGATCGACACATGGAAGAAACATCCGGATCGGTTTCGTATCGTCGGGCAAATTGATTCCGCTCGACCCCACGTCGATCGACTCATGCGTGACATGCTGCAGACCGGCGTTACGGGGTTTCGCATCGGACCACGAGACGATCAACCCGACTGGCTGGCCGGTGACGGTATGAAGCTGATGTGGAAGACGGCTGCTGAGACACGCCAGTCGATGTGCTGCCTGATCGGCCCTTCAAATATCGCGGAGACTGCGGAATGGTGCGTGAAGTACCCTGATACGCCGGTCGTGATCGATCACTTCGCCCGCATCGGCGGCGATGGCACAATTCGCGACACAGACGTTCAGAATCTGTGCGACCTGGCGACACACAAGCTGGTCCGCATCAAGATCTCTGCGTATTACGCATTCGGAAAAAAGCAGCCGCCGTATCTCGATCTGGTGCCGATGATCAAACGCCTGTTTGACGCCTTCGGCCCCGACCGCCTGATGTGGGCCAGCGACTGCCCGTATCAGCTGACCGAACCTAATACTTATGCAGCGTCAATCGCCCTTGTCCGCGATCATCTGGACTTTGTTTCCGCCGACGACCGCCGCAAACTGTTACGCACGACAGCCGAATCCACGTTCTTCTTTGCAGTCAAGAAGTAGATCTTTTCTGCCGGAAAGGATTTTGCCCCCCCATGTGCCAACCATGAGGTCATTCAGGTTTGCGCCCCAGCAAATGGATTGCTTCGGCTCGCACCAGAGAAAGACGGTCACCGAGTTCAACCAACGAGATTGGCACCAGGACCATTCTTCGCCATTCACATGGGCAAATGTGATTGGGAATATGACTTCCACCGGTTGTTGTTGCCCTTGACGGACCAGGCGGCCAACCAACTGTTCGTAGGCTGCTGCGGTCCATGGTGCGCAGGCGATGATCAGTTTTCGGGCCCGATGCTGTAGTCCATCCACGCCGGTCCCGACAGAACTGGATCCGATCAGCACATTGAGTTTGCCCTGCAGGAACGGAACAAGACCAGTCTTGTCTTCCCCTGTGTAACGACCCATTTTCCATCCCGCATCAGCCAGCGCCCTTGTCAGTGCCAGAACAATTCCGTCCACATATTCGGTGTAGATCAGCGTCCCGTCTTCAACATGCTCAAGGATGCAGTCGAGTTGTCCTTCAAGGAGTATTTGCTCCAACCCAAGAAGTCCGGCATTCCCCTTTGGCATGGCTCGGTTAATGAACATGCGCAAGTTTTACGGTATTTGGATTTCCGTGCCGACAACCACGACACGTCGCTGGTGCTACCCTCCTGCAACTGGTTCGCCAGCCATATCGCAAGTAGCTCGTGCGTTGTTGCCGTTGCTCAGCTTCCTTGCGAGGCATGAAAAAGTACAATACCATTTTATCGCACTGCCAGGGAATGGTCGCGATTGGCTGTCCAAGCCCTCAACGAGCGACCTTTGGAGTGCGGTGACTCGTCACCGCTTTCTTTTTCGGGTAATTTGGCTCTGGGAGCGACGTTCGTTCGTTCTGCCGAATTCACCTGAAATTGAAATGAATTGTTGGCTATTTCGCCACGCCGATTGACAAAAATGCCGTGTTGGAAAGGCAAAGCGGCGACAAGTCGCCGCACTCCAGATGACTGTCGATTGCATCAGGTCGAGGGGGGATTCTGAACGTGGGGATACTCGACTGGCTGGTGATCGCCGCGTATGGCTGCGTGTTTGTGGGCGTCGGGGCGTTCTACTCGCGACAGAATCAGACAGCGGACGACTTTCTGCTCGGAGGGCGGAGAATGTCGCCGGTTGCGGTCGGGCTGTCGCTGTTCGCCACACTCGTCAGCACACTGTCGTACCTCGGCAACCCCGGCGAGATGATTGCTCACGGCCCGATGATGACGACGCAGCTCATGGCCCATCCATTGATCTTTCTGATCGTGGGCTACGGACTGATTCCGCTGTTGATGCGGCAGCCGGTGACAAGTGCATACGAGATTCTCGAAGCACGTCTGGGGACGAGCATTCGCCTTGCCGGAGCGGCTGTGTTCCTGCTGCTGCGGCTGGGTTGGATGGCGACGATCCTGTACGCGACAAGTCAGGTCGTGCTTGTGCCATTGCTGGGGATCCATCCACAATGGACGCCATGGTTGTGTGTCGCGTTGGCGGTGGTGACGGCGCTGTATTCTTCATCAGGCGGGATCAAGGCGGTGGTGATGACCGACGCCATTCAATCTGTGACTATGTTGGCGGGAGCGATTGTGACTTTGGCAGTGATCACCGTCCGCATGGGGGGCGTTGCCGAATGGTGGCCGAATGATTGGCCCGCTCATTGGCAGACGCCGAACTGGGGCTTCGACCCGGATGTGCGAGTTTCGTTCGGGATGTTACTGCTCTCGACGACGCTGTGGTACGTCTGCACAAACGGCTCCGATCAGATGTCGATCCAACGGTTCCTCGCGACACGCGATGCGGCTGCGGCGAGAAAAACCCTGGCCGTCTCGCAGATCACGGACGTGACGGTTACACTGCTGTTGGCGCTGACAGGCGTGGCGATTCTGGGCTTCTATCGTGCTCATCCTCCGCAACTCGATCCAGGTCAGACGTTCGGCACGATCGGGGATCAACTTTTCCCGAAGTTCATTATGACAGAAATGCCGGTCGGATTAACAGGTCTTGTTCTGGCGGCGATCCTGTCTGCTGCGATGTCCAGCCTGTCGTCCGGCCTGAACTCGGCGTGCGCAGTGCTGGAGAAAGATTTCCTGTCGCGTTGCGCGGACGGACCGTTGTCGGCCGCAGCCTCTGTGACACGCATGAAGTGGCTGACCTGGCTGGTGACGGCTGTGTCTGTCGCGCTGAGTATTCTCAACACCTTGATCGAAGGTAACCTTGTCGAGCGATGTTTTAAGGTCGTCAACCTGTTGACCGCCCCGCTGTTCGTGCTTTTCTTTCTGGCACTGTTCGTAAAATGGGCCAACGCAGGCGGAGCCTGGCTGGGCTTGCTGTCGAGCATTGTGACCGCCGTGCTGATTGCGTACTCGAAAGACTTTGGCCTGCCGCTCGTCATCAGCTTTGTGTGGATGGTGCCGTGTTCGCTGCTCGTCGGGATCGTCGTGGGAACGGTGGGCAGTGCCATCATGCCCGCAGCAAGGAGTGCCTCATGAAAATCGCGGACGTGCGGACGGTGTTGCTGACCGGTCCATGTACCAACGGTCCATTTCTCAGCGAACTTTCAACACCTCAACTGGAGCAGTAAGCCATGCCTTATGAACTCGAGAAACAGGCGTACGATCAACACGGTTTCGTCATCGTCCGCCAACTGTTGAAACACACAGACTTCGCCGAATTGCGGGAAAATCTCGATCGCTATGTCCGCGACGTCGTGCCGACGCTGCCTGACGCGGACGCCTTTTATCAGGATCGCACGAGGCCCGAGACACTGAAGCAGTTGCAGCGAATGGGGGTGGATGCCTACTTCCGGGATTATGTGCAACGCGCGGAATGGACGTCTCTGGCGGAGGCTCTGGTCGGTGAGCCGGTGACTGCGGATCAACCGGAATGGTTCAACAAGCCGCCCGGCACAAACCATGTCACGCCGCCGCATCAGGATAATTATTACTTCTGTCTCGCACCGTCGAACGTCATCACGATCTGGATGGCACTCGACGAGGTCGATGCGGAAAACGGCTGCCTGAGGTATGTTGCTGGCTCACATCTGCGGGGATTTCGGACGCATGCGAAGTCAAAGATTCTGGGGTTTTCGCAGGGGATCATTGACTACACGCCGGACGATTTCACCCGCGAAATCGCCGTTCCCCTGCAACCGGGAGACGTTGTCGCGCACCACGGCATGACGATCCATCGAGCCGACGCCAATATGTCCGCCACCCGCCATCGCCGGTCGTTTGCGATTGTGTTCAAAGGCGAATCATGCCAGCGCGACGAAGATGCCTTTGCACGATACCTTGCATCCGCTCGCGAGCAACATCAGGAAATGGGATTGAAAACGTAGGCCTGGAAAAGTTCAGACGCAACTTCCTGAGGGATAGTCGAATCGCCGGTGCGTCAATTGACGCATCGAGCACGTGTGGTGATCGGTCATGTGCCGGTCACCACTTTTTCTGCTTGGTTCCCATCGCGCGAATGACGGGCTTCGGCCCCGAGTGAAAGAGAGATTTGAAATTTGAAATGCCTGACTACCTGCTGATTCAGTTCGGGCACAATGACCAGCCCGGCAAGGGGCCGGAACGTGAATCTGCGGCCGTCGATGGCGAATTCATCATCGATCGCGAGCATCCCTTCACCAGCCGCTATCGCTATCTCATCACCGACGCCGCCCCCGATGTGGCGTGGTTGAATGCTCAGTGGGAAGCATGGGCCGCGGAAAGATAGGACCGTCCTTTTGGTGCGCATTCGTTTAACCGCGTGGGCAACGCCCAGCGCTTTGTATTTCAAATTTCAAATTTCAAATTTCAAATAGAACAATCGCGGCACGCGGTCATTCCCTGGCCATGCCGCGAATCTCGGCCGGATGAATGCCTTTGCCGAGTTTGGTGTTGAGGGCAATGGCTTCGTAGACGCGGTGGATGCCAAACAGCACGGCACTTTTGACGTGCGTTTCACCCTGCGCCAGGCTGGCCGTAATGGCGGCAGACAGAATGCAGCCCGTTCCATGAGTGTTGTTGGTCTTGAAGCCTGGTGTTTCGAGCACGTCGTGAAACTCGTGACCGCTCAGCCAGTGGTGCCTCAGACCGTTGACGTCACCCAGTTTGATCAGCACATGTTTCGTGCCGCTGTGTCCAAGGTGGTGCATTGCTTTTGCAATCGCTTCGTCGCTGTTCAGCGTCAGGCCGGTCAGGCGTTCGGCTTCAAAGCGATTCGGGGTGACAAGAAACGCAAGCGGAAACAGGTGAGTCTGATAAGCTTTCACGACATCATCGGTGATCAGTGAATGCCCATGTTTACTGACCAGAACCGGATCGACCACGATCGGACATGTCACGCCCTGTAACCGCTCAGCGACCGCGCGGACGACGTTTGCATTCCCCAGTGCGCCGATCTTGATGGCCATCGGAGGAATGTCGGAAAGAACCGCATCCAACTGATCGCAAATGAGTTTGGGTGACATGATTTCCACATGCGTCACCCCCTGAGTGTTCTGCACTGTCAGCAATGTCACGACCGACATGCCATAGACGCCGACTTGCTGAAACGTCTTGAGATCCGCCTGTAGCCCGGCGCCGCCGCTGGGATCTGATCCCGCGATGGTCAACGCTGTGGCGTTCGGGAAAATGCGAAGCGTTTTCGGCTTTGCGGACGAACTGGATTTTTTTGCCATGATCAGACTCGACGTAAATTATTCAGGACGCAGGCGGCGAGAAGCAACGCCCGACGCGCCTTAGGGCTGGGGTACAAATAACAGTCTGGTGTTTTTAAGGCGAGAAAATTACGAGGTCAGAAGATGCGTCGCATTGGAGTTGTTGAATATTCCTGAGAAGATTTTTGGCAACGCATCAATTTGAGGCCGACTCAATGTAGGCCGACTTCGCCGAAGTCGGCACAGCAGATTTCAGCGAAATCTGCTGACTTGTTTCGTTGCGCTGCACACCCTGCGAAAACTAAAACGGTACATCAAAGTCCTGATCATCGTACGCCGGACTGCGCAGGCGTTCGTCAATGCGACTCTGAAGATCTGCGGCACGGCTGATGAGATCCGTATGCTTTGTCGCCAGTTGTTCGAGAACGCCCTTGAGTCTTTCCGCAGCCGCTGCGAGGTCGGCTGGTGCAGCAGAAAGCCGATAATCCCGGAAGGCGGCGTTCAGCACGTCGATGTCGGATTGTTCTGCATCCGCTGCCTTCAGCCAGCCCATAATTTCGGCGACCAGAAACGCCATGCCGAGATGGCCAAAGTTGTCACCGGGAATTCCCTCGTCGCCAATGAAAGTACTTTTCCACGGTGAACCCAGCGGATCGTCGGCATCGTCACCCGACTCTTTTCGTCGCTTTAGATCGGCTTCTATCCGGGCGTTCATTTCTGCATAATCTTTCTGCTGGGCATCCCAGGCCTCGCGCGTGGCGTGGATGGAAAATGCAAAGTCGTCGTCCACATCCAGGGAATGCCCGTCGAAGCCACGGATGCTCGGCCCGAAACTTTCATCGGCCATCATCTGGCAGATCGGGCAATCACAATCGATCATGTGACCACCGGTGCTGACGAGCGGAATCCGAGTGCGTTCACAGCGGATGATTTCCTCCGGCGATTCACCATCCTCAAACGGGCTCATCCGCCAATCCGCAAGAAACTCCTCCATTGCCTTCGTCAGTTTCTGCAATGCGTCAGGGCCTTCGATTCGCTGTTGGTCTTCCAGCAGCCAGAACCATCCTGCTTCAATCGTTTCGCGGCATGCATCGAAGTACAGAATCACTTCATGGCGACCCATCGCCGCAGATTCGAATGTCGATAACTCCACGGGAATCGGGATTGGCGCTTCATTCTGATAGACTCGAAATGTCTGACCATCCGCGAGGTCCGAGATCCAATCTTTCCCGATATGCAGACAGTCGCGCGGGATGCCGCTGTCGAGTTCGATGCGCGGTGTCATCAGCCAGTCACGATGAACGCTCAACGTCAGGTCGTGACGACCACACGGCCTGTCGTCCCAACCCTTGCCGATCCACTCTTCGCCGCCGTGGATCAGCGCGAGCATACGTTCGGCAAAGAAGCGCGTCAGCGCGGAGCCCCACAGCACATCGCGGCGTGGATCGGGAATGATCAATGGTGTTGAACGCAGGCTGAGGATTGCGTCCGGATCAACATGCTGCAGCAACTCCCACCAGGGTGGAAGCACTGTGATGTGAGTCAACGGGCCATCTTCGTCGATCGGCGAGTGCCGCAGTCGCAGCCACGGGAACTGGCCGCCTGTGAGAACTCGCCGCTGTTTCAGATCCAGCACAAACCAGGCGGAAGCGTCCGAAAGCAGCACGACGGCGTCGGAGAGGCTGGTCTGACGAATCGGGAAACCATCGGCGAATTCTGTGTTCTCCGGATGAAACTTGTAACGCGGCCAAACTATGGCGACGTCATCCCATGTTGCCGGATCCTCCGCCGAACACGCCTGCAGCGCCAGTGCATCGACGTCGTTGAGCGGATGGAGAACACGAACGGCTTCGAAATCGATCACCAATGCCATGGTTGCGTGCGATGGAAGGTTTTCAGGCATGTTATGTCTTCTTGATCAAGGACGAATCGCGGGCCTGGTGCTCTGTCAATCGTGTATTGATGTGTGCCACTGGCTTTGCCAGTGCTTCCTGCCAGTGGGGAACACTGGCAAAGCCAGTGGCACACCACCCATCAATGAATGCGTGACTGAGCACCAAGTTCAGCATCTCGCCATTGTTACAACGGAACACCTGCTGTCCAGTATGGCGATAAATTGCAGTTCGGTCGTTATGTGAAGTCTCCGGTTGCAGGAAGACAAACTGATTTCTGGGCTTCCGCGTCCGTTTTGGAACTCTGAGCGAAATGTCCAAACCTGAAAAGTCGCCGTGTGGAATTCCTCATTCGCTTCCCTGCAGTCCCCTAAGCGATACAATTCTCGAAAACCACCCAGATTGCCTCCAGTGCTGAACATCCTGTGTTGGGATAATCGGCGAAATGCGGCGACAGGGGGATCATTGAGGATAAGAACCATGGCTCGACATTTGATTTTCTGTGTGCTGGCATTTTCTGGCGCGATGGGAACAACGAACGCAGGTCACTTGTTTCAATATCACCCAAGCCCCATGTATGTGGTGCCTGTTGCGGTGTACCAGCCAGCCTATGTTGTTCCGTACGTTGTTCCGACAATGACGTATGCAGTCACGCAGGTGCCTGTGACGACTGTGTCCTATGCCACGAACTACTATGCTCCACTGATTCCGATCGTCCCGGCGTACTACGCTCCAGTAGCGGTGTATGTGGCACCAGTTTATGCAGCGCCAGTTTATGCAGTACCTGCCTACGGTTACGGGCACCGGGTTCACAGCCATTTGAACGTCCACAGAAACGGCAGCTACAACTATCACCTGCGCGTAAGATAAGGGCTGAGCAATGCGGCAGAAAATGCCGCATTTCGTTTTCTCCCGGGCGATGATTTTGGCAAAACTTGACAGGTCGAGGTTGACGTCCGCAAAATGCCGTCGATGCTTTCGCTTGTGCTGAATTGAGGCTTTCAGACCGGAACTCGCAACGACGAAAAGTCCAGAGGATCGGCTGAAATACACGACAAAACCGGTCTGGAGTCATTTTGTTGAAACCGCTATAAGGCTTTCCTCACTGAGGCGGACTTGTCGCGGGCAGGCTTCGGCTTGTCATCAAATGTGATCCGGACGCTAAGGATTCGGCAGGAAGCCGGGGCCTTTGAGTCAACCTCAGTCAGCGTGTTTGACAACGATTCTGCTCATTGGAGCAGACATGTTCTCTCATCGGAAGGAGTCCGATGGTGCGCTTCATCGCTGCCATTACCGTCGTTACTGTCTGCTGCTGTTCATCTGCTGTTCAGGCGCAATCAAAATCGTCTGCCAAACGCCCTGTGGCACCGGTCTCCCGGGCGCAGCAGGTGGATGACTCGTCGTCCCGTGCGCAGGACGCTCTGCCGGCGCCCGCGCAGATAGAACTCAAGAATGACCATCTGAATCAGGTTGTCAAACCGTTGACGCCGGAGCTGGAAAAATTGCTTCGCGACTGGGCGGCCGCGAGTCAAATGATTGAGCGTCTGGAAGGCGAACATCTGCGGCGCGTGTACGACATGACGTACGAAGTCGAGAAGTTCTCCAGGGGGCGATTCTACTTCGAGAAACCCGACAAGGGCCGCATCAATATCACGCCCGTCGTGATCACGCCGGAGATGAAGGATCTACGAGCAAGTGGTGGCGTGCTAACCAAAAAACGAAAAGACGGCAAGCCGTTCGAGTTGAAATCGGATAAGGAAGAATGTTGGTCCTGCGATGGTCTGCGCGTCTACGAAATGGACATCGCACAAAAACAAGCGCGTGTGGCGCAATTGCCAGCTGATATGCAGGGCAAGAACATCATGGACAGCCCGCTGCCATTTCTGTTCGGCATGCCCCCGGAAAAAGCAAAACGCCGGTTTGATATGACTCTGGTGCGCCTGGATCCCGCAACCGAAAAAGCCTCGCTGCACATTGAGCCTCGGCTACCGCAGGATGCAGGCAATTGGGCCAGCGCCGACGTGATCCTGAACCTGAACACATTTCTTCCGGACGCTGTGCAGTTGGTCGATCCAGCCGGGACCAAAATCACTGTTTATAGCTTTTCAGGCTTGAAAGTGAATGAGAATAAGTTTTTCGACAAGCTCTTCGACCAGCAGAATCCAAAGACAAGATTCACACCGGATCTGCGCGGTTTCAATGTTAACGTGCGGGACGGGGGACAGGCTGCTCCAATCGCTGAAAACGGTCCGGCGGATCCCCGATCGCAACCTGAACAGAAATCGGTCGAGCGACCCCAGACTGCAACGCCCGCATTGGTCAATGTCCAGGGCCTGTTGCATTCTGAAGCCGTGATTCAACTGGAACGGCAGGGCCTGAAACGAGCCAAGAATGATAAGGATGCCAACAATATCATTCTGGAGGCCGGGCCTGCGGCGCAAAAAGAAGATGATGTCTTCACCGTTAAGTCTCAGGATCCTCCCGCTGGGACTCCCGTGAAAAAAGGCATGAAAGTTCGCCTGACCATTTGGACCAAACTCGATGGCAATGCGAAGCAATAGATGCGATCATGAGCGTAAAAAGTCTTTACAGACGGACAGCGTTCATGCGGATCTTTTGTGTGTTGAAAGTCGGAATTTTCTCCCTGTGGGTTCTCCTGTATGTGCCAAATGCGGCCCATGCATTTCAGAGTGTGGCAGCTTCCTCGACCGCCGCGGCGAAGAGTCCTGCGGACGCAGCGACCGAGCTGCATCGGATCTTTGACGAAGAATGGCAGCGGACTCTGAGGGAGAATCCGACTCAGGCCTCTCAGTTGGGCGATCGACGCTACAACAGATTCTGGCCCGATACTTCGCTGACTGCAATTCGTGCGTCGCAGAAGAAAACACAGCAAATCCTGGCGGCTGTGAAGGCGCTGAACAGATCAACCCTCTCCGCCGCCGACAGCTTGAACGCGCGACTTTTTGAATATCAGTACGAAGCTGACATCAGCGAACAGCGATTTCAGCTGCATCTGCTTCCTGTTAATCAGCGCGGCGGGATTCAGGATGAAGACACAACTGCGGATGTGCTGCATTTTGATACGTTGCGGGACTACGACGACTGGATCGCGCGACTGAAAGCATTCCCGCTGTACACGGCCCGCACCATGGCTCTGATGCGGCAGGGAATGCACGAACGAATGTTGCATCCGAAAATCGTGATGCAGCGCGTCCCGGCACAGATTCGGAAGCAACTCGTTGAGCAGCCTCAGGAGAGTCCTTACTACAAGCCGTTCCGCACGTTCACCGTCGAACTGACGGACGCGGAAAAGAATCGCCTGCGTACTGATGCAGCGGAGGCAATCGAATCCTGCATCCTCCCATCGTATCGCGCGTTCCTGGAGTTCTTTGAGAAAGAGTATCTTCCCGCGTGCTTTGAGCATGTCGGTTGCTGGCAGCGTCCCGATGGCCAGACAATGTATGCAGAACTGGCACGCCGATTCACGACCACCAATCTCACGCCGCAGGAGATTCACGACATCGGGCTGGCGGAAGTGAAACGCATTCGCGCTGAAATGGAAGTCATTCAGAACGAGGTCGGATTTCACGGTTCATTTCAGGAATTCCTGATTCACCTGCGTACGGACAAACAGTTTTATTTTGACACACCGGAAGAACTCCTGCAGGCGTATCGCGAATGCTGTGAACGTATCAATCCGAATCTGCCAAAACTGTTTCTGAAGCTGCCAAAATCCGCCTACGACATCCAATCGATTCCCGATCAAATGGCACCGGACACAACGACAGCTTATTATCGGCCTCCCGCAGCCGATGGGACTCGACCGGGCAGCTATTTTGTAAATCTGTACCGCCCTGAGACGCGTCCGAAATTTGAAATCGATGCGTTGTCGCTGCACGAATCCGTACCCGGCCATCATCTGCAGATTGCGTTGTCCATGGAACTGACGGACGTCCCGGAGTTTCGTCGTTACGGAGGTCAAACGGCCTTTGTCGAAGGGTGGGCATTGTACACGGAAAAACTGGGCAGCGAACTGGGACTTTACCGTGATCCATATTCGCGCTTCGGGCAACTCACTTATGAAATGTGGCGCGCCGTGCGGCTGGTTGTGGATACAGGCATGCACAGTTTGAAATGGAGCCGTGAGGAAGCGATCGACTTCTTCGCCGGCAATACGGCCAAATCGATGCTGGACATTGAAAACGAAATCGATCGCTACATCGCATGGCCAGGACAGGCGCTGGCATACAAGATCGGCGAGCTGAAGATTCAGGAAATACGCCGCCGGTGCGAACGAGAGCTCGGGAGCCGTTTCGATGTGCGTGAGTTCCACGATGTCGTGCTGAAAAACGGTGCAGTTCCACTTGATGTGCTGGACGAACTGGTGACGGCCTGGATCGCTGCGAAGAAGCCGTAAGGATTGCAGAACAAGAAGTTCAAATAGAACCGGGGCTGGCATGTTTGCACATACCAGCCCCGGAACATCGGGTCGTCACATAGTGGAGGAGTTACTATGGTACGATCGCATCAAATTTTCGGACAAGCTCCTCGCATCGTGCATCAACCTGTCGCGTGTGTAAACAGGTCAACTGGTGGCATGGCAGCGGTTATCGCATTGAGAATACAGCAGGGTCATCAATAATGATGGGCGTTGACCAGGTTTTGCCATCGTTCATATTGCAGCTGTTAAAGAAATGAGTCGCAAAGTATTCGGCTTTGTAACCGTATGGGAAACTGGAATACAGGTGGTCCGCCGACGTGAGGTCGTTCACGCCCTGTTTGCCATAGAAATGAACCTGTCCGTCGCCGGAGACCGACATTCCGAGCGTCCACCATCCGGGAGACAGTTTCAGGCTCTTAACTTCATGGCCGAGATGGTCACCACGAATCAGCAGCATAGCTTCGTCCGCCGGAAAACGACCGTCGTGACTGCTGTGGAATTCGATGAAGTAGCCTGGCCAGTACTCTTCCTGTTTCCTGCTGGTCGTTGAAAACAAAAACTTCTTTTTGCTCTCTGTAATTGTGGTCTTCGTATCGATGCGGTATCCAAAGTGAGTCCCGGAGCGATCCTCCCATTTGTCGAACGGCGGCAGAAAGATGCGACAAGTGCAGCTCGGACTGCGACTTACGGAAATCGCCCCGATCCTGGATGAACACGACATCACAAGATCGTCCTGCTCCATCTGACGGCTGGTTCGGCCTGGAACTCCGGAATTCAATGTTTGAATCTTGAGCGATCCTTTGCTGCCAGCGATGCCGCCCTCGGGAGTTGCCACGCGCACGATATGGTCCGGCATGCCGCGTTTGGGACTTTCGAACCAGCGTTGGTTGTTCGAGAATCCGGTGGGGGAACGAACCTGTTCATCCTGTTCCTTGCTGGCTTTGTTGCCGTTCGGAACCCATTCCCATTTTTCATCTTCAAAGTCGTCGCCCACCTGCTGCAGCTTCATTCCCGTTCCGGGAACCAACTGTGCCTGGACATCCACAAAGAAAATGGGAAGGGCGACTACGAAGCAGGTCGCACGGAAGAGTGAGAGAGCTGGCGACTTCATGTCGTCGTGTTCCTTTGTATCAGAATCCATTCTGACGGTCCGCACTGATTCGAAGTCACTGCGGCAAGAAATTGAAATGGCACCGATCAGTCGCGTCGCATCCTGCGCTGCAGCTGATCAGCCGACCATCTCGTTTGGGAGTCCAGTTTCGCAGGAAGCCCATCACCATCCATGGCAACCGGTTCCTTCGCTCAACTCCCAAATGCGTACCTGCCAGTTCCTATCGGCTTTCGTGGCACAGACGGCATACTCATTCCCGCCATGCCACGGCGTCGAAAGCAAAGCAACCAGCCTTGACCGGCAAGTCTTCAGCACACTACGAAACCAGAAAACAACCCCCCGACACCCCAGTTTCACATTGACTGTCGGCGGTGTTCCCTTGTTCAGAAAACGTTGAGGGCGTTGTTTTGCTGAGAAGAATTCAGACGACCATTCGGCGTGCAATTGAGATGAACTGCCGACCCGTTGGGCCTGAACGATGGTTTGGTGGCGATTTCCCTGGCCCGCTGGTCCAGGCTTTCTGAACTGCTGGCCCTTTGGGCCGAAACACAACAACGCCGTTCGGCCCGACTTAGCAAAACCTTTGCCACAGGACGCCGCGACTGTGATTTGATTGGGTTGCGGGCGAAGCCCGCGCCAGGATTTTTGCATTTCTGCCGCCTCTTTCGGATCTGCGATCATGTGGCAGGCCACCTGAAATTTGGATTTTCCTGTCGAGATGTCCAGCAGGAAACTATGTATACTGTGATCGCTTCACCGGACCGAAAACCACCGACAAGCGGTGAATGCGCTGTTGTCTGGCCTTCGAAAAATTTCTTAAGGAGTCTTCACATGGTCTGCACTCACCTGAAACAACTTTACGAACTGTGTGAAACGCATCAGCTGAAAATGGCGGGCTCGGACCTGATCCGGATTGTCTGCAAGACATGCAATGAGCACGAAGTCTGTCCATCCATGCTGATGGATGAATACGATGCGCGCTATAAGACGGAAAGCGAAACACATCCGGTGGTGGAACTGCAGATTCATCCGAAACCCAGGTGAATGCGAATATCACCCGGAGAGCTACCAGAGGGCCGGTCTCTTTCTTTGGTCTTTCCTGTGTCTGAGTAGTGCTTTCGAGATTTATGGTGAGCCCGCGTGGAGTATTTACTCCGCGCGGTCATGAGTGAAACAATTGGCGAGCGGCATGCGTCAGCGTGCCGGTACAAAAACGAGATACCGGAGGGCTCACGCCGCTCCGCTTGCCGGACTCATTTCCAACGGTGCGGAGTTTGAGCGCCACTTGTTCCACCCTACACGCAAAATTCAGGCGTCGAGGGAGGCTGTTTCCACCGAGGTCGATGCTTCATTGTTCCTGGTCAGTGCAAGCCGCTGCATGGTTCCGATGAAGAGGACCGAGAAACCGACGTCACCGAAGAATGTGCCTCGTGCGAATGGGATGGCCTTCACGAAGCAAGTCGTCAGTCCCGAAAACGTTCGAGCGTACATATACTGGCCAGCTTCGTACGGCATATACCACTCGCCAAAGTTGCTGATCAGAAAGAAAGCCGCACCGGAAAGCAGTCCTGCTGCAAAGGCAGCCGGAATATGTTTTGGCTGAATCCAGCGTCCGATAGCGAAGATTGCCACATAGGCGGCGTAGACGAACATCCATGAGCTATAGACTCCACCGCCAGACTCGGTCTGGATGACGATATCTGTGAGTACTCGACATCCCAGCGGGATAAGAATCGCCAGCCATGCCGGTCGCACGACTGCGCCACAAAGCACGGCGAGGGCTCCGAGAGCGGAGAAGTTCATGTACGGGTTGTCGATCAAACGCAGGGCGACCGCAACGACACATGCCGCAGCAACGACGATCCAGGATGTTCTGTTCATTGGAATTACCTTATGCCGAAATCGGCATTGAAAAATCGGAACATTGTCAATGGGCGGCTCGCCGCAAACGATCGTTTAAGGCCACGCCCAGGCCGTGAGCAGGAAATTCATGGGCGATGATAACGTCCAGATCGGATGCGTCGAGAGTTCTCAAGGCCGCAAAGAAATTTGCGGCACAAGTTTGCAGATTTTCCTCGTCACAAAGAGTCTCAATTCTCGCAAATCGGCCGGAAAACGGCTGTTTGCCTGCCGTCAGCAGCCCGCACCGCAGTCCCGCGATTGGTTCTGCCGACCGTCCGTGGGCAATCACGATCAGCCGCGTGCCGGGCGCGTAGTGACGACTGAGCATTCCCGGTGACGGCTGAGCCGCATCGTCCCGCGACGGGTCAGACGTTGCAATTGCAACCGGACCAATGAGGCGTTCGATGTCTTCCAGCGGGCACCCACCATGACGCAGCAGCATTGGCCGCTCCGTCATCAATGATAATACCGTGGATTCCAGTCCTACCGCACACGGACCACCATCGACGATACAATCGACGTTTCGCCCCAGGCCATCTGCGACATGCTGCGCCGTCGTGGGACTGATGCCGCCGAACGGGTTGGCACTAGGAGCTGCCACAGGACAACCAGCAGCTTTCAGAAGTTCGATCGCCACCGGATGACGCGGGATACGGATACCGACACCGGGCAATCCAGCCGTCACCAGGTCAGGAATGATGTCACGTTTGGGAAGGACAAGTGTCAACGGGCCTGGCCAGAATTCAGTAGCCAGCAGACGAGCAGTCTCCGGAAACTGCCTGACGACGAATTCGACCTGCGAGAGTTCCGCGACATGCACGATCAGCGGATCAAACGTCGGGCGCTGCTTCGCTTCAAAGATACGCGCAACGGCAAGCGGATTGGTCGCATTGGCTCCCAGCCCGTAAACTGTTTCGGTGGGAAATGCAACAAGATGGCCGTCACGCAGCAACTCGGCCGCGAATTGTAGACTGGTGTCAAATGCGTTCATGCCGCGCACTACTTCGCCAGATCGACGCAGATGATCTCTTTGTCGTTCCGGATGTAGGCGTGTTTATTGGCGAATGCCGGCATACTCCAGACGACATCGCGTCCGAATGCAGTGTTGGTTTGATCAATCACTTTGACGCGATCGATTTCGGTGTATCCTTCCGGTGACAGCTTTGCGAACAGCAATTCACCCATTTCATTAAACAGGATGTATCGCTCGTCAAGACGAACGATAAAAGCCGTGTCGGAACCTGCGGCGCGACGTCCGACCGGGCCGGGGGTTTCCCACAGACGTTCGCCCTCAGGAATTGAGACGGCGCGCAGAACGCCTTTCTGATCCAGACCATACAGGATGTTTCCGTCAAAGATAGGCTGCACATTGACGGGACAGATGATGTTCTGCTTGTCGCGCCAGACTTCTGTGGCGGCAGGCTTTGCGGGATCCATCTGAATCAACACGCTTCGATTGCTGTAGCCAGCGGCGTACAGATAATCACCGACCATAATCGGCGACATGATGATCGAGCCGTTGGATGCTTCGTACGGAATCGACCAGTATTCCTTGCCGGTCTCGGGATTAATCGACGATACCGCGTTCGGACGCAGCAGAATCAATTGCCGCACTCCGCCATGCTTGAAAATTGTGGGCGGTGAATAACCCTGTTCCGGCGACGTCGTGCTCTTCCAGACTTCTTTCCCATCGTGCTTGTTGAAGGCGACAATATGACTTCCTTCGCCGCCAGCCAGGCACAGAAGATTATCGCCGTCGATCAGTGGATGAGCGGCATAGCCCCAGAGAGCCGCCCTGGTGCCGTAGTCCAGCTTCAGATCGTGCGACCAGATCACTTTGCCATCGGCGGTGTTCAGGCAGACTAAATTTCCTTCGGCTCCCAGCGTGTAAACGCGATTGCTTTCGACGTTTGGGGTGCAGCGCGGGCCTGCCGGGTACGAAATCGCATACTTGACCGGATATTCGTGGGTCCACAGGAGTTTGCCTGTGGCCTCGTCCAGACACTGGATGCGTTCCTGGCCGGTGAATTCCTTGCGATCAAAGTTATCGACTTTTACGTCGTCGGTTGTCACATAGTCGGTGATGAAGACCTTGCCACCGGCAACTGCCGGGCCGGCATAGCCTCCCGCGATCGGAGTGCGCCACAGCACTTTTGGTCCGCCCTCGGGAAATTTTTCGACAATCCCGCTTTCCCGCCAGACGTTGTCGCGGTTGAGCCCCATCCACTGCGGCCAGTCGTCTGCTGAGGCAAATGAAGCTGTTGTCAAAGCCCATCCGGCGATCATCGCCCAGCGCTGCGCGGTCATTTCCCGTCTCCGTAATCGTTCAAGGTTCCGTAAGTATCCGACTCAATGCCGGGAACTCTGCGTATTCTGCGCGAACGCCGAACGGTTGGGGAGGGTCAGGGTAGCAGGTTTAACATATCCTGCATTGAAAATTGAAATCGTTCACCCCGAAACATCCCATTCCGACAACGATCTTATGAACGCTCGGGGCACATCACAATCCAACTTATCCACCGCCCGGCCCCTGTGGCTGGCAGATTTGACGCTGCTGCTGGTAGCGATCATCTGGGGAGTGAACATCCCCGTGATGAAAGTGGCGTTGCACAAAATCGATGCCTACGCCTTCAATGCGATCCGGCTGGTGGTCTCGTCAGCCGTGCTGCTCTTTTTTGCGCGGCGGGAATTCCTGAATGGCATCAGACCAGCCAGCACGTTGTCGAAACGCAATGTCTTCATCTACGCAACCATCGTTTCCATGGCGTATCAGTTACTGTTTCTGCTGGCGATTTCTCACGCGTCGTCAGCCGATGTCGCGCTGATTATGGCGACTGTCCCGATGTGGACGGCCATCGGTGCGAGATTCTTTCTGAAAGAAATTCTGCCGCTGATGGCGTGGGTGGGTCTGGTCCTGGCGTTTTCCGGGACCATGATTGTGACATTGCACAAAGTTCCAACGCCGACCATCGACAGCAAGGTTACCAGTCGGCGTGAGGTCAGCGCGGAGACAACTGCGAACTCGAACTCCGGTGCACAGCACCTGCCGCCGGATGGTCCGCAGGCGACACCGGATCACGGCTCGCCAGACGCTCGTGCCGTCGGCATCGCGGTAAAACAGCACGCAAGCGACGCTTCGCGAGGATTACTGGGGAATCTGTTCGCGTTGTCGGCCGCACTGGCATGGGCGGGAGGCACCGTCTTTAGTCGACCGTTGCTGGGGAAAATCTCCCCGATTCAATTGTCTGCGTGCTCCGCCACGCTGGGCTTGCCTTTTCACATCATCATCGCTTTGGTAATCGGCTGGGACTCCGTGCCTGCCAGTGCCGCTTCGATGAAAGACGTGTCTCTCGTCACGTGCACCTTGTATTCGGGAATTCTTTCGACAGGGTTGGCCCTCGCGATGTGGAGCTACGGTGTGAAACATGCCGGAGCGGCGCAGGCGGCCATGATCCAGAATCTGACGCCGATTGTCGCAATGGCAGCGGCATGGGTGTGGCTGGGAGAAACGATCAACTCAGGTCAGGCCCTTGGCGGTGGCATGATCATCGGCGGACTGTTTATCATGCACAGAAGCCGCCGTGCGGGTTCCGGTCGCAACACCTGAAATGTTTGTTTCGGTTGGAAAAGTCTGCTGCTTGTTTCCGGTCCCGGTGATTAGGGATTTCCTGAAGACCTTGCTGAGAAGTCGCCGAATCCGGAATAAGACATCACCTTGAAGCACTTCCGGCTACCGGATGACCTCGATTCGAGCAGCACGCAAATGTGTGCGGCGTAGTGGTGGTGACGAATGTGACGCCTGTGCCGCTCGGTTACAACAGGAGTCGAATTGACACAACCGGTGCAACTCATTGTATGTTCGCAACAAAGATCTTGCATCTGCGGGGTACCGTTTTAGAATTTGACTGATGAGTCAAACTGCGCAGGATGTTGTGCGTTCAGCGTTTTCGTAGAATCTCGTGGTTCGACGACGACTGGTGATCCCGGCAATAACCCGCTGATGGCTGCTGGCACAACCTATTTTCGCATGGATGTCCCCCTTCTGGGAGTATTGGAACACATGGCAAAGAAATATCTCAGCCTTGAAGAAGCAGCCGGCCTGCTGGACATGACGACCGCGCAATTGATGAAGGTCCGCGAGCAGGGTGACATCCGCGGATTTGCGGATCGCGGCAGCTGGAAGTTTCGCGAACAGGATATCGATGAATTTCAGCGAAGTCGGCAGGCGGATTCTTCGCCCGACTTTCCAATCATCACTGGTGATTCGTCATCGTCCGTTCTGGAAGAACTGGATGCCGCCGATTTGTCATCTTCAGACAGCGATGTGCGGCTGTTCTTTGATGAATCCCTGTTTGACGACACCGACGCGAAGGGTCTTGCGACTTCCGGCAGCGATGTGCGACTGTCAGGCGACAGTGGGCCGAATCTGGAAGAAACAGAATCTGAAGATGAATTGGACCTGAGTGGTTGGGGAAGTGATGCGAAAATTTCGGATTCAGACAGTGACGTCAAGCTTGTTGGTGCCGGAACTCAGGCGGACATCGATCTGGGTTCTACGATTCAGATGCCCAGCGATTCCGACAGCGATGTCGTGATGGTGACGGGCACCGACAGCGAAGTCAGCTTGTCTGCCGATTCCGAATTTAAGATTTCTGATTCTGACAGCGACGTTCGCCTGTCGGGTGAAGACGATGACAGCGATGTGCAGCTTGCCGACGACGATGCAGCTGTCGATGACGACGATCTGGCTGCCACTGCGCTCTTTGATGGCATTGATTCGGACAGTGATGTCAAACTAATGGGCAGCGAAGATCTGCTGTTGCCGGACGAAGACAGCGACAGCGACGTGAAACTGAGTGCAGACCTGGATCGTACCGACAGCGATATCCGGCTCGCAGAACCTTCACCCGCTCCAACCGCAAAGATTTCGCCTGCCCCGTCAGCAAAGCCTTCACCCGCTCCAAAGGCAAAACCAAACAGGCTTCAGTTTCCGCCCGATGACAGCGACTTGAAATTGATCAACAAGGGGTCTGGCGTCAGAAAAGACAGGCCTGACAGCGGCCTTTCACCTGACGCGCGCGGTAGCGGGCTTGGGCTCGACGCTGATGAAAGCGGCATTTCGCTGGAAATGGACAGCGGTATCAGTCTGGAAGCCGACGACAGTGGCATCAGTCTGGAAAGCTACGACAGCGGCATTTCGCTGGAAGGTTTCGAAAGCGGAACCGGCCTGGGCGATGACAGCGGGATCACACTGGACGCCGGAGACAGTGGAATTTCGCTGGATCTGGATGACGACAGCGGGATCTCAATGCAACCCGATGATATGGGCCGGACGATGCCGATGCAGGCGATCCCGGGTGCCAAAGCTGCACTGTTCGATTCGACATCGATGACTACACAATTTGAAATCCCGAAATCCGGCAGCGGCCATGACAGTGAATTTGAACTGGCTGGTCTTGACGACGACGACGATGAAGTCGGCTCCAATACCGGCGTACTGACATTTGAAGAAGACGAAGATCTTGATTCCTCACGGACCGTGGCCGTTCCCGCACTGTCCGGCGCTGCGGCAAAGGATGAAGTGGATGAAGACGCAGAAGAAGAGTTTGAAGACGAAAAAGGTTCGTACGACGACGGTGAAGAAGAATTCGAAGAAGATGGAGACCTTGATGTTCACGACTCCGAAGAATTCGAAGACGATGACATCGAATCCGGTCAAAGTCAAGTGGCAGGATTCCCGGTTCCAATGCGTGCTGGACGAGCCGACGTGGATTGGAGCATCGGCACGAAGATCATGATCGGAATTTCGGCATTGGTTTCCGTGATGTGTGCCGTGGTCGGAATCGAACTTGTCCGCACGATGTGGCTGTGGACGCAACCGTCCGGTGAAGCGCCAGTGTCCAGCATTCTGCAGATGATTGGCGGAGCATTTTAGTCCCTGAACAAGCGACCTTTGGAGTGCGGTGACTCGTCACCGCTTTCTTTTTCAGGTAATTTTTCTCTGGGACGGACGTGCGTTTGTGCTGCCGACTTCACCTGAAATTGAACTGCAATGTTCGCTGTTTTCCTTTGCCATCTGACAAAAGTGCCGTGTTGGAAAGGCAAAGCGGCGACAAGTCGCCGCACTCCAAATGGCTGTTGCTTGAATCAAGTTTAGTTTGAGTCGGCAAGGACCAGCGTGCTGCCGGACGCTGAACAGCCCGTCAAACGATCTCACTGGCGACCATGCGCGGCCTGTGTGTAAGCGAAAAAAGGATGGCCTGCTCTGACGAGCCGACCATCCTTTTTTTGATCACGAATATTCCGGACTCAATCCGGAACACTGTCACTGCAAAGCCCAAAAATTCGGACTAGTAACGGTCGCGTCCACCGCCGCCGCCGCCGCTGCCTCCACGACCGCCGCCGCCACCACCGTAGCCGCCGCCGCCACCGCCTCCACGACCGCCGCCGCCACCACCGTAGCCGCCGCGTCCACCGCAACCACCGCCGCCACCGCTTTCACGAGGACGTGCTTCGTTGACGACAATCTGGCGACCGTCAAGATCAGAACCGTTCAGAGCACGAATGGCTTCATCACCACCGGTCTCCATCTCCACAAAACCGAATCCTTTGGATCGGCCTGTTTCGCGGTCGCTGACAACCTTGGCTGAAGTCACAACGCCGTACTGAGCGAAAGCCTGCTCGAGGCCCTCAGACGTAGTGCCCCATGCGAGGCTACCCACAAAAATGTTCTTACTCATCACAAAACCCTTGAGCTATACAGCTAACAAAACACCTGATCGTTGCCACAACGGCAACCGTTTGAACACAGATTTAGAAGCCCGGCTGATCAAAAACATCAGAGGCTTATCACAAAGGTGTATGCTGCGCAGGAGAACTCAAGAGCGGACGAGACTGAAAGTACGCGACTGTCTTCGAGATTACTGATGGCCACACCTGCCGAGTCAGGCGGATTCAAAATTATGATTCCGGCTCGCCTCAGGCAGATGTCACATTACCTTCCATCCAAAAGAATAGCAACACCAACTTCAACCCACAATCCCCAAGCCCGTGTTCCGCAAACTTCGTGGAATCCTGACGAACCCGGAAATGTGGTACTTCGGCAGTTTTTGCTGGTGGCATGTGGCCGACAGCGACGCATGGCCCGGCGATCTGCCGTTCATGGGAAATTGCCTGAGGGGACTAATGAAACAATGAACAGTGGACGTCGAAACAGTTGCTACCGTCCGATGCTTTGCCCTGAGGGTCGTTTGGACTTTGCGGCTTTCAAGTCATAGTTGTCGTCGCCGACGACCTCAGCGAGTGCCTGCAAAAACTCCGGTCCGATGTTGACTTTGCAATCGTTGCCGGTCGTCAGAATGTAACGCAATCGCGAAACCGACGAACCTTCTGCTTGCTCGTCGGAATCACCACGCCCATTGCTGTCAGCGTCCTCATTCCCGCTCATTGACCTGCTGCCGCGCACGTTTTCTGCAAACGAATCGACAATCAGAATGACTTCCGTCGAGCCCGGAAAACGCGACACGACACTTCGTACGCGCTGAATGTCTTCACTGGAATGCAGGCCTTTTTCAAATTTGATCGCGACCTGGGCGGTGAACTCTTTATCAGCCTGGTCGAGCGTATAAATCCGATTCACCACGAGGTTCGGTTCGCGGCTGCGTCGATCGACTTTCCCGGCGACGATGATCACGTTTTCCGTCCTGATCAGTTCTTCATACCGCGCATAGTCTTCGGGCCAGGCGATGCACCGCATGATGCCGGAAGCATCTTCCAGATCGAAGTTTGCATATCGATTGTGTCCGTTGCGGCTGCTCTTCTTTGCTGTCGCCAGTTTGATCGACGAAATCATGCCGCCGACTGTCACCTGCACACCGTCTTCCATCTCCGCCAACTCAGAATTGTGATTCGCCGCATACCGTTCTATCCGCCGTGCATGCTGAGTCAACGGATGCGACGTCAGATAAAATCCGATCGTTTCCTTTTCCCACGCGAGCTTCTGAGACGGAGTCCAGTCCGGAACATCCGGCAGACTGATGGCCATCGGCTCGCCAGCATCATCCGTGTCATCGTCGTCGCCGCCAAACAGACTCTTCTGCCCGCGTGCCTTGTCTTTTTGCCGTGACAACGCCGACTGGACAGCTCGTTCGACAATCGCAGACTGCTGAGCCCTCGTGCCCGGCAGGCAGTCCAGCGTACCAGCTTTGATCAGTGTTTCGAGCGTGCCCTTGGTCAGCACTTTCGGATCGACGCGTTCGGTCAGATTGAAAATGTCCTTGAACGGCCCATGCGTCGTCCGTTCATTCACAATTGCCTGTACGACGTTCTGACCCACGCCTTTCAGCGCCGCAAGGCCGAACGTAATCTTATTGCCCAACACGCTGAAATCGACATCCGACTGATTAATGTTCGGCCCCAGCACTTCAATTTTCATGCGCCGCGCGTCATCGACATGTTCACTGATGCGTTCTGTACTTTCCATTTCACAGCTGAGCAGCGCGGCCATAAACTCGACGGGGTAATGCGCCTTCAGGTACGCTGTTTCATACGCTATCAGACCGTACGCCGTGGAGTGCGACTTGTTGAATCCGTAACCCGCGAACGCCACGATCAGATTCCACAATTCCTGCGCCACCTGCTCGGAAATTCCGTTCGACACCGCGCCTGCAATGTACTCCTCATGGAAACTGGAGATAATCTCCTGACTCTTCTTGCTGATCGCCTTAATGCATTTGTACGACTTCGACAGATCTATGTTGCCCACGCGATTCAGAATACGCATGACCTGTTCCTGATAGACCATCACACCGTAGGTCTCGGCCAGGACTTCATCGACAACCGGATGCACTTTACGTGGCGGCTTGCGGCCGTGCTTCACATCCACATATTCCATCACCATCCCGCCTTCCAGTGGGCCGGGACGATACAGCGCAGACGTCGCAATAATGTCAGCGAAGCAGTCGGGCTTCATCTTTGTCAGCAGGTCCCGCATCCCGCCGGATTCCAACTGGAACACGCCCTTTGTTTCCCCACGCTGCAGCAGAGCGAATGTCTCTTTGTCATCCAGATGCGTCTTGACGTGTTCAAAATCGAAATCAGGATGTGTGCGTGTGACGTTGTTGACAGCCTTGTCAAGAATGGTGAGATTTCGCAGACCCAGAAAGTCCATCTTCAGCAGGCCGACTTTTTCCACCGTCGGACCGTCCCACTGCGTAATGATGTCTTCCTTGCCTGTGATCGTCTGCAGTGGCAGAACGGTATCCAGTGGCACGTCGGCAATCACGACGCCTGCCGCGTGAGTTCCCGCACTGCGTGCCAGACCTTCCACAGCGATCGCAAACGTCAGCACTTCCCGCGCGACGGGATCGGTGTCGTACGCCGCTTTCAGATCCGCGCTTTCCGTCAGTGCGGTTTCAAGCTTAATATTCAGTGTGTCGGGAATCATCTTCGCCAGCTCGCTGACACGCTGCAGCGGCACGTTGAGCGCGCGACCGACGTCGCGGATGGCGTTCTTGGCCTTTAATGTGCCGAACGTGCCGATCTGAGCGACGTTGCGTTCGCCGTATTTTTGTTTGGTATAGTCGATCACCATCTGCCGTCGATCGCGACAAAAGTCGATGTCGATATCCGGCGGTTCTGTGCGACTGGGGTCGAGGAATCGTTCAAACAGCAGGTCGTATTTCAACGGACAAACGTCGCCGAGTCGCAGCAGATACGCCACGATGGCACCGCAGGCGGAACCTCTGGCTCCGCACGGAATACCGTTGCGGCGCGCGAATTCCACGAAGTCCCACACGATCAGGAAGTAGCTGGCGTAGCCCTTCGAATTGATCACGCTCAGCTCGTATTCCAGACGCTTCCAGTGGCGTTCGGTGAGTTCATCACCGTACCGTTCGTGCATTCGCTGATGACAGAGATCTTTGAGGTATTCGGTGTCCGTCTGCTGATTCGGTGGGCGAAACACGGGATACAACTTGCGATCGCCCAGTTGAATGTCGACTCGATCGGCAATTTCCTGCGACCGGGCCACCGCATGATCGAGCCCCGGAAAACAGGCGTACATCTCATCCGGAGTGCAAACGAACAATCCGTCATGCTCCATCTTCATGCGTTTTTCATCATCGCGCGTCGTCCGCGTATTAACGCACAGCATGACGTCCTGAATTTTGGCATCGGACTTGTGAAGATAATGCGCGTCGTTCGTTGCGACCAGCGGCAGGCCCACCCGGTTCGCAAGGTCAACGGTCAGTTCCATGCAGTCCTTCTGAATCTGAAACCCCGCGTTCTGGATCTCCATGTAGAAGCGATCGCCGAACACCCGCGCGTACCATTCAACCAGTTGCTTTGCTTCGTCGTTGTTCTCGGCCAACAACAGACGTGATAGCTCCGACGACGCACATCCAGACAGACAGATGATGCCTTCGTTGCATTCTTCCAGAATCTCACGGTCGATGCGGGGCTTGTAGTAGAAGCCTTCAAGGTAGGCCGTGGATGACAGGCGAATGAGGTTGTCAAATCCCTTGCGATTCATCGCCAGCAGCGTCAAGTGCGACGATGCTTCTTTCTGCCGACTGGCACTGCGATCAGTCCGCCGTCCCGGTGCCACATACGCTTCATATCCCAGGATCGGCTTGACGCCGCCTTTCTTGCAGCCGTTGTAGAATTCAATCGCGCCGTACAGGTTGCCGTGATCGGTGATCGCCACCGAATTCATCCCGCTCGCTTTGACGTGCTTCACCAGTTCCGGAATACGATTCACACCGTCCAGCAGGCTGTAATGCGTGTGACAGTGCAGATGCGCAAATGGACGTGTAGAAACCGTAGCAGGTGCGGAGATCTCGGGAGTTTTGTCGGCCATGAATGTCGGTCCGTCGTGCGAATGCGAGTTAAGCTGTTTTGGACATCACATTGTATCATTGTATCAATGAGACGAGGCATGCATACTACCGCGCTGTCATGCATTCATTGATTGGTTGTGTGCCACTGGCTCTGCCAGTGCTTCGTGTCGATGGGGAACACTGGCAGAGCCAGTGGCACACATCTATACACGATTGACAGAGCACTACGGCAGTTCGCGAATCCGCAGGCCGCGAAATTCGATCGGCGAACCTTCGGATTCCAGGCACAGAAAACCGCTCGCGGGTTTACAGTCTTTTCCGCCGGAAACTTCTTCGCCGTTCACCCAGAGCCGAACTTCACCGTTAATCGCACGGATGTAGTAGTGATTCCATTCGCCAACTCCGTGGCTGAGGTTCTTGCTGGGAAAGCTGCGTTTTCCGTCGGGGGCCACAGGCGGAAATGGTGTCATGTCGGCATTGCCGGTTGGAAACACGTCGCCGTTGGTCGTAAACCAATCCGGTTCCTTGCCGGTTTGCTTGCGATAGTTTTCCGTGTAGCCGTGATCCAGAACCTGAACTTCAATTCCCGCCGGCAATCCGTTGCGTTTCAAAGCTGAAAGTGATTCTTCACTGGCCCACAGAAACACGCCCGAGTTGCCGGCAGATTTCAAGTGCCGCCATTCGACGACCAGTTCAAAATTGGTGAGTTCCGTGTTTGTCCGCATGACACCGACCGGACTCCCGGTGCAGTGAATTTCACTTTCGGGAAACGACCATGTATTCTCGTCGCAGTTGACATTCACAAAATCATCCTTGCCGAGCGGCTTCCAGCCGGGTCCAGTGCCGTCGATGCGCGCGGCCGGTGCCGGAGACGCTGGCTGAGCATCGTCCTGAGCGTGTGCGGTGAGTGACACCAGGCATAGCGCCAGCGTCAGAATTGTGACAACGGCGAATGACATACGAACCATTGAAAAAGCCCCCTCTGAGATTTGTTGGCCCAGGACGCAGGAGTTCTGAGGCAAAGCTGTCCTCCCATCGACAGCGGTCCAGGGACGATGCGACGGACATGAATATCCATCCTGCAGTGGTACATCGCCGACATGCACGGAAACACCATACAGCAATAATCGTAATGCCGAGCGCATTGAATACCAGCGACACGATATCCGATACCGCTGAACTTTCCGAGCACCGGCAATTCCCAGTGTTTTGAAGGATTCTTCAACGGCGAGAGGAGTGGAAACCGATTGACATCCTGCCACCACGAACCACGCGAACCAGCCGATTCCGACGACGAAGAGTGAACGCGCGACTGTGCAAGCCTTCGGAACCCGTTGAAGTGGATCGACTTTTCCCATCTAAGCTGGCGCTGGCTGCCCGATGAGCTTACTAATCGACATGGCAACTTTGGATCATGGCAACTTTGGATGGCCCCGACTCTGTCGTTCGTTTAACCGCGTGCCCAACGGGCCGCGATTGTTCTAGTTGAGATTTCGTATTTGAGATTTGAAATACGAGATTTGAAATACAAAGCGCGGGCGTCGCCCACGCGGTTAAACGATTTTGCCATCTTCGACCGCGCGCGGTATGACTAATCCCTAAACAAGCGACCTTTGGAGTGCGGTGACTCGTCACCGCTTTCTTTTTCAGATAATTTGGCTCTGGAAACGACGTTCG
>JAYSPO010000044.1:0-1372 GCA_043722015.1 Candidatus Kuenenia sp.
AATTGGCTGCACCTTGCGGGGCGTTCGGAACGCCGAACATGCGGGGGATATTGAGCGTCGGAGCCGGAGCACCGGGGCGAGGTTCAAAGGCACCAAAGAAGTCGCGTATGGAATCATCAATTTTGCGACTTCCTCGAGTTGTTTGCGGATTCGATGTTGTTCCTCGGACCTGAACGGTGACCAGCGACGTGGTGCTGGACACGACAATATTCCTGAGCGGATTGTTGGTGACGGGCGGACGTGAGAAGAAGTCCAGAGACACGTCCCCGCCAAAGCCGACTCGGCCACGTCCGCGCAGGGCAAGCGAGTCGCCGACGAGATCGATGGGTTCGAATTCAAACGCTTCGTCGCGAATCCTGAATGACATCAAGGCGTGATTAAACGCCTCTCGATTTGGCGCTGCAAACTGCAGGCTGGACAACGCATTGAGCATTTCCAGGACGACCGGGATTTCGTACAACGCGGCAGGGGAAATCAGCATTTGGCCGCTGCCCTTGAGATTGGCCGCTGAATCGCCGTCGCCGTTCACCAACAGCCATGCATTCACCACGCCCTTCATGTTCGGCTGATCGGGCATATGCAGCGCGGCGTAGTTCTGGAGTAGCGCATTTTTCAGTTCTCCGAAGAACTCGTATTCGCTTCCCTTTTTCAGATCGACCATGCCGTCCATTTCGAGGACGCCACGATAAGCTTTCGCCATAATACGTCGGTCCAGGGCGACCTCAGCGGGTTGCACTTGTCGCAGAATGATCTCACGACAACCAAGCACCAATTCATCTTCCGACATGGTGTATGGCCCTTCGATATCGGTAATCGTCATTTCGAGAACCTCTGCCTGATCCAGTCGAATATGTCCGGTATTCTGCAGGTGGTATCCATCCCAGACACCGTTTGCAACGACCATTCCGGACACGTTTGTCAGATCCAGCCCTGCTGAAACCGCACACTGTTTCAGACGCATGTTGAGACTCCAGGCCGCCGTCGTCGGAGCAGTCCCATTTGTCACGCCGCGAAATTCCAGTTCCGATGATTCAATGGAAACTCGGCCAGTCTGCGAGAGACGCGACAGCGTATCGCGCCAGTTGTCCGGCAAAGCGGCGCGAAACTCGTCATCGGGTTTCAGGTCCATCGCATTGAGATCATTCAGATGCATTTGCCAGTAACCGTCAGGTGACAATTCAGCCCAGCCGCTCGCTTGAATTGGCGACCCTTCGTGTTCCGCTTTCAGTGTTTCAATCGTGCAGTGCTGCACGCCGGCAAATTCAGGATGATTGGGTTTGTAGCTGAGTTTGGCTTCCCTGATGTTCATGCGATATGGAAATGGTTTCGGATAGATCGAGGCATCGAAGATGCGGACATTCTGGAGTTCCAC
>JAYSPO010000045.1:0-1638 GCA_043722015.1 Candidatus Kuenenia sp.
CGAAAAAATCGCAGGGCGGCAATCGGCATGGGGGACTCGGAGTATCGACCTTGCATTCTGATCTGAGCAAATAAAGGGTCAGGTCTCAATTCAAAGAGACCTGACCCCTTTTCTCCCTTTCTCCACCCTGCGTCCGGTACTCTTTGCCAAACCAGTTCAGGAAGCAAGTGTAGGTCGGTAGTTCAACGAGTTGTCCGTCCGCCAGAATTGCCGGAACGGACGAAAACTCTTTTAGGCCGAGACGTTCAATTTCCTCAAGGGGAAGGACCAATCCGCCACTGAACGCAGTATCCACTCAGGCAAGAACGGTTGATTTTTGTCCATTGGCTTCCTTACCAACCTGAATCTCAAGCAGAGCTCTGAGGTCATCATCAACAATGCCGTGCATGCAACATCGCTCCAATATGAATTGCTGCCGAGTGGCCGACTCGAAGAGTGTGCGTCAATCGGTCAGGAAATGCATCGATCGCCTTGTTGACGGCTTCGTCAAGTGTTATTCCAAGAAAACACTGACCGGAAACGGGTTCGATGCAAACAAACTCACCGAAGTGCATCGCCTCAAGTGACTCGCGGAACTTTTCCAGATACAGTTGTTTCGCATCATCTGCGACATTTTGTGACGCTTGTGACAACATTGGAGTTCTCCTTTGGTTTAACCGTTCCGACATTCTATATCGACTCTTCCTCTGGTCGCAACCACAACGTCGTGATGACATCAATCATTTCTGCCACCGAAACACGACCGATACCGGAAAATGATCGGACGGATAGCGACCGTCAGCGTGCGTACGATCAATAGCGGCTGCAGTCGCTTTGAATTGTTCGGTTGCGAGAATCCAATCGATCCTGGCTTCACCCGGCGTGCCACTGAAACCGTGGAATGTGCCTTCGTTGTCATCGCGCGTGGCGTGAACAACTCGAAACGAATCTGCCAACACGTTTTCTTCCAGCAGTTCCTGATACGGTTCCGATCCCTGATCGCAGTTGAAGTCACCTGTCACGATGATCGGCAGCTTCGGAGCCATCTCTGAAAGCCGACGGCGTAACAGGATCGCCGACTGTTTTCTGGCTTCTGTCCCTCGATGATCAAAGTGTGTATTGGCGAAAAGAAACTCGCCGCCGTCGGATTTTTTTTTATCCGCGGTCTTTTCTTTCAAGCGAGTCCACGTCACCACACGGGGCAGAGACGAATCCCAGCTCTTCGAGAACTTTTCATCCGGCGTTTCACTCAGCCAGAACTGGCCGGATTCTATGATCTCAAAACGTTCCTTGCGCACAAAGATACCGCACTGTTCGCCGGTTTCGCTTTGATCCCGTGACCAGCCGATGTACGTGTATTCGGAAAGCTGTTCGTGAATGTACTTCGCCTGAAACGGCAGTGTCTCCTGAGTCCCCATCAGATCGGGGGCAAAGGCTTTGATGACCGTGACCACAAGTTCCTGACGATTGGCCCAGATGTCCTTGCCGTCGTCGGCCGTGCCATACCGAATATTGAAGCTCATCACTTTGAGTTCCGGTGAGCCTTCATCCTGAGCAAGAATCCGGGCATGTTGGCCAAAAGCACCAAAGAATATCATCGCCGCTACGAACGCACATTGTTTCATATCACATCACTCCAGAAGAAACTCAACGTATCAT
>JAYSPO010000046.1:0-1253 GCA_043722015.1 Candidatus Kuenenia sp.
GGGGACTGTCGTTTTAGTCTCCTGGGTCGGCATTTTCGTTTAACGGCGAGCCGCAGGCGTAGGTGAAACCTGGCACCGACGCCTGCGGCTTGCCGTTAAACGATTAAGACGACAGTCCCATAGACTCAGTGGTTTCTACCAGGATCCCACCCTGCCCCGCTGAGTCATGGCATGAATCCCATCAATTTTGCACTCCGCCGCCCCAAGACCGTCATGCTTCTGCTGCTGGCGATTGTCATGGCGGGCATCAGCGTCATCAGGCCACCGACAGTCGATCACTGGCTGCGCGAACGCGGCGTGGAACCGCGAGTTCTGGAAGTCGATGCGGCCGGGAACATCGTCGTTGATATGCGTCTGCAGCCGGAAACCGACAACGCTCATATGCAGACGCGGATGGCGCACAAGTTAGCGAACGGCACTTACCTTGCCCCGCATTTGTTGGCGTTTAAGGTGAAAGAGTACACTCCGGACGGTAACAGCACGGCCACGCCGACGGTATGACTGACCGTTGGAACGCGAGTCATTTGGAGTGCGGCGACTGGTCGCCGCCTTGTCTTTCCAACACGGCATTTTTGTCAATCGGCGTCAGAAAACTGCGGACATTCCATGTCAATTTCAGGTGAAGTCCGCAGAACAAATGAATGTCGTTCCCAAGGGGAAATTATCTGAAAAAGAAAGCGGTGACGAGTCACCGCACTCCAAAGGTCGCTTGTTCAGGGACCACTTTTCACATCAGAAGTCCCACGCGAGACGCATTCCCACGCCTGAGTAGTTTCCGCCACCGATACCAGCTTGGGTGTCTCGCGTCGTGTAAACATAGTTCGTCTGGATCTTCATGTTTGGATTCAGGAACCAGTTGAGTCCCACTGTGACGTCATCGGCACGACCGCCGTCCAGGCCGGAGTCCGACAGATTTGCTGTACTGTAACGTGCACCGACCTGCCACGCTCCACAGCCACACTTCGATCCCAGGTTGTCATGCGGGATGACTCGGCCGAAGGCTCCGGTTTTCTTCTCGTAGTCGCGGTGTTCTCCGGTCAGAAAATACAGTGCTTCGGCATACCATCCGTAGACAAAGACATTTCCCAGCGGAGCACCGACCGGGGCACCGAAGCCGTTACCGACGCTGTTTCGATTCCACGCACACGTGTATTCAGACTGCAGCAGCAGCGAATCCATCTGCAAGACCCATTCCAGGGCACCGAATTCGACGTCCGAGGTAGCGAACAGACCAGTATTGGCGAGCTGCGGAT
>JAYSPO010000047.1:0-5583 GCA_043722015.1 Candidatus Kuenenia sp.
AAATCATGAATGGATATGGACAGGATGTGCCACTGCTTCGGAGTCCTCGGAGAAGCAGTGTGAACGGGAGTTGACACTTCATCGGCACTGCTTCTCCGAGGACTCCGAAGCAGTGGCACATCCTGTCCATATCCATTCGTGATTTGAGCCGGGCCACGCCGCCCGCTTGACCAGTTGCGATGAGATGCCCTTGCCACTGGCGAGGGGCTTCGCTCGCCAGTGATCTTTGAAAACATTGGCATCCGGCGTCTGGGCCACCCTGCGGACCCTACTCGGCTGACTTTGGGTGCCAACCGATGATCGGCTTGTTGATGAAGTCGAGAGCATCATGGCTGTTCCCGTAAACGTATTTGATCGCGGCCAATCTCTGGCGCTCATTGTAGATTCTCGTCTGTGAATTACTGCAATTCATCAATCGATCGGCATTTTTGCGGTAACGTTTGTCTAACCGAAGGCACAAGTCGTGCCCTAATGGAATTGTGATTTCTACGTCGTTCTTATTTATTCCGTAGTTCCATCGCTGACTCTTTTCATGCCAACGAACTAGCGGGTTATCTCCAATAACGAATGCTTCTCGACTGCGTATCCAACTCCACTGGTATTTCAGGAAGCGCTTGGCGAAGTCCTCCGACCGGTTATTACGCATGTACTGATGGTGAATTTGCTCGTGACTCGGCCAGATCGAATTCGACTCCGCAAATTTTTGAGCCACTTGGGCCAACAGGAATTCTTCCGTTTCGGCTTTGCCGAATTCATTGACAGTTTCGTCGAATAGTCCTGGGGAGTTCTCACGAATGGCTCTCAGGAGTTCCGTCCGATTATTTAGAACTACTCTGCGAATGATTTGCGGGTTTTCTTTTCCATCTTCGAGTTGCTTGCGAAGATCAGCCCTGATGGTCGGCACTCGCACAGCGAACTGTGCGAGCCAATGAGCAAAGTCCATGCGCTCCGCATCTAACAGAATGATCTGCTGGCGTCCTTCGATTCTCTTGCGATAGATCTGTGCCGCTTGGTTGTCGAACACGCTCAACCCGTCTTCGATGTCCTCCGGCCACAAGTCTTGGGCCGACGCCGCCTTCTTCGGATTTCGCTGCGCGACCCTGCCCGTGAAGATGTCCAACTCAAGAAGAGTTGGATGACGGAACTTCTTCAATAACCATTCAGGAATGTAATGCGTATTCTGGCTTTTCAGTTCGTCCAATTTGGACCCCCTCCGCAACAAAGTACGGTAGAGACACCTCACGGGTTTGTCGGTTCGGCGAAGTTGGCGTCTCTTGTGTAGCGAGCGCGGATACCACTGGCGAGAGGCTTCGCTCGCCAGTGGTCTTTGAAGCCACTGGCGGTTCAAAGCAACCGCCAGTGGCACCCCGCGACGACTCATCTGACAAGTCGGGCAATATCGATGCCGAGCATCTCGCACAGGTCTTCTGAGGAAAGAGCCTTCTCAAAGTCGGAGTCTGACATGGACTCGACATATTGCTGATGCAGTAGCCCCTTGCGCTCCAGCCCGTCTCTAATCCGCTCTTCGATCGTGTCTTTGGTCCAGTAATTGTAAATGTTGACGGACTCTTTCTGTCCGTGCCGATGGGCGCGATCCTCGGCCTGCCACTGCACAGCAGGGTTCCACCAATGGTCGAAGTGAATGACGTAACTGGCGGCGGTCAATGTGAGCCCTTCACCAGCCGTTTTCGTGGTTGCCAGAAACACTTGCAACGAAGCGTCCTCTTGGAATTGTCGAACCAATCGTTTTCGCTCGGGATATGAAGTGTCTCCGGAAATCGCCGCCAAACCAAATCCAGACAGCAACGGTCGTAACTTGGTAACACCCTCTGTCACGAAATTGGAGAAGACGATGACCTTGTGGCCGCTCGACACAATCTCTGCCACATGTTCGCAGAGAGCGTCGGACTTGGGGCTGGTCGCGTGTTCCTTCGAGAAATTGCAAATTTGCTTGAGCTTTTGGATCAGGGGAAATATCTGAAACTTTTTCACTTGCGGATTACTGTTGTGAAAGTCTTTCAACAATGCCGCGTATTGTTTTCGTTGGTGAACATCCAATTCAAACCATTCGTCGCTGTAAATCTTTGGCGGCAGTTCTGACATCACATCGACTTTTCGACGTCGAAGGAAGTGGCTGCTGATTGCGGATTGAACGCCTACCGGTGACGCGGTGCGCTCGTCAATCATCCAATGAGGGAACAGATCCTGCTTGAGGAAACGGAAGAGGGCGAGCATTTCGCTCACGCTGTTTTGGACCGGCGTGCCGGTCAGTGCCCATTTGTAGTTGGAAGAAAGCCTTCGAGCAGATCGGGCACGTTGCGTCGATGGATTTCTGAGGTGATGGGCTTCATCGACCACAATCAAGTCAAATTGGTTTCGACGATGCTTTGCAACGTGGCTGCCGACATCCTTCATCAGGATGTCATACGTGGTCAAGTAAACGTGCGAAAACTCCATCCAGAGCAATTCTCGGGTGCCGGGGCTTCCGTAGGCGACCGTCACTTTCAGGTCGGGTGCCCACTTCTCAAGATGCGTCTGCCACACATCCAGAATCGATTTCGGGCAGACCACCAACACGCTCATGATACTTCCGCGCTGAATCAGGATTTTCATCGCGACGATCGCCATCACGGTCTTGCCGGTCCCCATCTCGTCGGCCAGCAAGAATGCGCTGTTGCTCACAAGGTGATGAATGCCCTCGACTTGATAACGGCGCAACTGTCCCGGCAAGTCGAGATGACGATTTGCCTCAAGGTTCAAGCTGGGACGAAGTGCGGGCAGCAGGAGGGCTAGGAAGTTATTTGTGAGGACGCGAGGACGCTTACGGGTTGAATGAGGACGCGAGGGGTCTTGATGTGATCGGGGCTGCCGTAGAGGCGGTCGGGGCGTTTCTTTTGATGTGGATTCTTTGCGGCCGAATTCTGTCCCGTAGATGGCAACCTGTGTGAACCCAAAGTCCAACTCCCGCACGACCGCACCATCTATTTGAATTCCCATCAAGGGCCAGACCTGATGACCGAACCCAATTTGCACCGACCAAATACGCATGGGGCGGAGTTGTTCAGTCAGAGTTCCGGTGTGGCAGTTGGCAGGCTCAAGCCGCTCACAGTTGTGGTCTCTGATCCTCAACAACTTGAATATCTGTGCCGACAGTTCGGGGCCTTGGTTGATGGGCGTTCCGAATCGTATGTCGAGCGTCGGTTGAACTGGTGGTTGCGCGAAACGAACGGGCGTTGCGGAGCAAGAGACAGAAAGAACCGCCATCCGAATCTGTTGCGTCACGGTGGCTGCGATCTTCACATCGCGTGGCCCCTCGTGGGCAACGGTTCTGAATCGCCCGCTCAGGATTGGAAGCAAGTCTTCACTGACGGTTGCCCGGTTCGTAAGGAATAGTTCTCGCAGCGTGGTCGGGAGCAAATCCTCACTGACGCTCGCTTGGTCCGCAAGGAACAACTCGCGCAGGATTGGAAGCAAATCTTCACTGACGACTGCCCGTTCGACGAGGTTGGAGGACACCGCTGTCGAAGCGAACTGGAGCGCACTTCCGTCCCTTTGAACCAGAACGTCCATGTTCAGCAGTGATGGCAAGGCGTTTGATTGATCTGCTGAATCCTGCGTTGCTGCTTGCGACACGTGATGTCGAAGCTTTTTTTTCACAGCAGGGCTGAAGACGCGTGCCGTCGCAATCGGGAGTTGCCAGTCGATCAACCTGCTCTTGGCAGTAGAGATCATCAGCGGGGGGATCGACAGTCGCTTCGGTTTTTGGCCTTGGAACGGCGGGCCAACTTTATAGTTGACGACGTTAGCCGGTTCCCCGACGACGGTCTCGTGCCAGAACGTCACAGCGACCTCCGTGAGCCGTCGCCGTCAGTTGCGGTCTGTCCTTTCGACTCTTGATCTTCGATGATCTTGAGGGCTGTCAGCACACGTTCAAACGGATTGAGGACATCAGAGTACTGCGACAGCCGTTCGAGCATTTGTGCCCCGACGACAGCGTCATCTTGAAAGTCTCGATGCGCTGCGATCTGGAGCAGATTGCCGTTCCCCACGTTGAGGGGGACTCGCTCGCCCACAAAACTGGGCAGCGGGGCATTGCTCTCGTCGCTTGTTGCCAAAACGTATGGAACGTCTGAGGTCGTTCGCAGTTCGAGGAACTCGGGTTTTTGAACGACGACCAGAGACGGCGACTGATTGAACGATGCAACCAGCGGCTTGCCAATGATCTCAACCGTGAGATGTCCTCGTAATCGCTTTCCCCACAGAGTCCTTTGAAGACGATTAGGACTCACCGTATCAGTGCAGCGGAACTCAATCGGTTCAGTGCGAATGTCGGTGAGCACCGCACCGCCACGCAGCTTCTCGTTCTCGCCTGGGATCGTATCCATGAACAGAATCCGTGTGACATCGTCGGCATTCGTATCTTCCATCATTCTCACTGCTCTCCTGTTACTTACCTATGTCCCCGAACACTTGTTACCCATGTCCCCGGCCTAAAAAGCTTCAAGCTCGGTGCCGCAGGCACATGAAATTCAGGATCGGGCTGGAATTGGATACGGTCGCGTCCTCTCAATCAACGTCGGTCAGAGATTTCTTGTGCTGACGCACCCCGCTTGAAGCAAGCGGGGTCACCCGAGCAAGAAGCCCACTCGTCTCACGGCCGAGCGGTGGACAACGTCATCACGACCGCTTGCCGCGCGCGTCGTGATCTCTCGTTCGGCACGAGGCTCCCAGTTCCGCCCAAGCGCCCGACAGCAGGTCTCCCTTTTGCAATGCCGAACGGAACACAACCGAATTAGAGCGGATGGAAGAGGGGACCTGCGGTTGAATCGCTGTACGGGGCTAGGAGCCCCGCGCACATCAGATGCTCGCAAGTTCAGGCCAGTGAGTACGTGACGAATGGATTCTCACGCGGATTGCCGAACGCGACGTGCTGGCGACGCTGCTCGGGTTCGGCGATCAAGGCGGCGACGGTTTTGCCGGAGCTGTCCAGCATCGGCCCGTTCGAACCGTCGGGCGAATGGCGGCAGATGCTGACGGGATGGCCATCGTGATCGGCGAGGAATTGCTGCACATCCTCCAGACGGATCGAAGTGAACATCTCGTCGATGAGCGTCCGCAGCTGATCCAGTCGCGGCAATGAATCGGGCAGGCTGAGTTGCCAGTTCGCGTCGCAAGCGATCTCGGGACACAGGAAGTGATTTGAGTGAACCAGAAATCGTGACTGACCGACGGGGACAAACGGACCCTCGCTGGTGAGTTCGACATCGAGAATCGCTCCGCTGCCATCCGCCAACATGTAATTGCCGTTTGAGCAGACGGGAAACTCGCGCATCAATCGCAGCACCTCACCCAGCGACCGTTGTTCCAGGATCAACCGCTTGATCTGGTAACGCGACAGCGCGAACTTCCAACGCGGGCCGAGGGAATTCATTCGCTTACGCATCAGGCTTCGGTAGGACCAGACGCACTTTTGCTGTGACCGTTCTTCACGTTCCTCACCGCACAAACGCGACGGTGATACGCGAACTCGCGGGAGAGGTGCTTCAGCGGGACATGCTCCCACGTCCACTCCTCACCGGACCA
>JAYSPO010000048.1:0-13671 GCA_043722015.1 Candidatus Kuenenia sp.
CAGAAACGCCCCATCTACCAGTGGCTCTGCGATGCCGTGGATGCCAGCCTGAACGGAAAATTGGCTCCGTGCATCCTGCTCGACCCGTGAACGGTTACGCCTGAATGACCCCGCTGTTCTTGTTTTCCGACTTCGACGATGGGTTGCGGGCGAAGCCCGCGCTGGGCATTTCATTTTGATGACCGCGTCTCCTGAGCGTGGTTCCTGATTCGACTACCATGATTCTCATTCAACCCAGACGCCTCCGGCTGTTCGCTCTATTGTCCCTGGTCATATGCGGCACGGCCTTTGCCGATGATTCAGTGCCGCCTCCTTCGGGCGAGCCAGGCGGGCTTATGGGCCACCGGTTCCTGACCCTCAATACCATCGTAAGGGTGCGACAGATCGAGGTCACCCGTGACACAGCACACGGGCCGGACGAATCCGGTGTCCACACGCCCGCTGAGGCCCGCACCTTTCGCGAAGCCATCGAAAATGCCTGGCCTGGCGGGCGTATTACCTGGGCCTTCAGTTGGCTTGCCCTCCACGACGCACGCGAAAGCTACCGCGAATTGCGCGAACTGATCGTGAGCTATCATGGGAAATTCGGTGATGAAATCACCTTCATACCCGGAGCTTACTTCGCCAACATGTACAACACCCGCGAGCAGGTGAACCGCGATCTCCACGACGGCCTGCGTCGCGTTTCCGAAATCGTCGGCGACGGCTACCGGCCGAAAAACGTGGTCGCCGGATTCCTCTCCGCCGACAACCTGCGCTACCTCGCGGAAGAGGAGGGCATCCATGTCTGCCAAGGCAACATCTGGAGCCAATACGCGGTCGACAACGGCGACGGCGACGGCTCGATTTGCTACCCTTTTTATCCGTCCCGCGAACACTTCTGCAAACCGTCCAGGGGAACGGAGGACTTCATCGACATTGTGAACCTCGATGGCTGGACGGTCGATTTTCTGAGCGCGCGCATTCCAGGCGCGAGGATGGTCGATGGCGAGCGCTGGCGCAGCCGACAGGGAGTCGGGCCGATCGAAACGCTGCTCGACATGGGCACCGAGCGGGGGCTGAAGTCGATGCTGGCCACCACCGCAACGCATTTTGATGATGGCTTCCAACGCAACGGCTTCGCGTGGGTGACCTGCGGCTGGGAGATGAGCCTGGTCGAAGCCCGCAAAATTTATGGGTATGGCGGCCGCAACGGGATGGATGGCCTGCACCTCTGGCTCACCGAAATCCGTCATCGCTGGCCAGACGCTCAACTCATCACCCAGGGCGCGTTCGGCGAACTGTGGCGTGCGCATTTCAGGAATAACGAAAAGCTCGACTATCAGTTTCTCCACCGCGGCTGCGGGATCCGCGCCTCGCAGGAGGATCTTGAAATCCGCTGGTTCATGAACCCGGATTTTCGCCTCGCACTGCTGCGAAACTGGAAGGCAAAAGGCACGCCAGAGGTAATCGACTTTACCCGCTACGATCTCCCGGCCAGGGAACCTGCCGACCCCGAACTCGGCAAACACTCGCGCAACTGGAGTTTGATGAACCGGATCAACCAGAAGGGCACACGTCCGCAGGATCAGCCCGTCCCGCTCGCGGAATTGACCTCCGAGGAGCAATCACTCATCCGGCGGCACTATCCGGAACTTTTCGCTTCCGGCACAAACGGCGAGTCACGAAAGGCCGACTAGTGCTTTTTCAATTCCAAACAGTGGGGTAAGCATTTTGCTTGCCAATCAGAATGTCATTTGACATAACGTCATTTTAAATGACGCAAACTGGAAGCTTACGCCACAGCAACTGCAACAAGGCCCTTCTATGAAACGCAGAACTTTTCTCAGCACTGCCACCGGAATCGCAGCCAGCACGGCGTTTTCGCGGTTCGCAATCGGCAAGCCCGGCAAGCCCGCCAACAGCAAGCTCATCTGGACCGACGGTCTGACACGCGCCGCTCGCCGCTTCAGGGATTCAGCTGTGCCTCTATCCAGCGTTGCGCGGAGCGCCAGCAGTGGACGCCGAGCGAAGCGGGTATCAGGCCAGGCGACGCAGTGCCGCGTTCGCCGCAGCGAAGTTGGGCTGCGTCTTCTGGTTCCAGTTGCACGATGCCGGTAAAGCGGTGCTCGGTCAATCGCATGGCGTCAGGTGCATCGTCCTGCTTCGCGGAATCGTCTTCTGCAACAACGGGCAATGGACCACCGTTGGATGCTGCCAGGGCCGGATGTGGCACAGTGCGACTGGCCTGAGGATTAATGCGCTGCAGTCTGCCGTAGACATTGCGATGCGTTCCGATCCGGACGCGCACACTATGGCCCACGACATGCAGCGAACCGGCGAGGTCGCGTTGTCCGATCGAGATCTGCAGTTCTTTCTGATTCGCGCGGCCGATCGTGATGAGTTCCCGACCAGGCTTTGCAAAAGTTCCGACCAGTCGCTTCAGATCCTGCCCGATCACGCAGCCGTTTCGGCCGGCGCGAAGTTCCAGGCCGGCCACCTGTTTCTGACACTCGGCGAGTTGCAGGCGCAACGATTCCAGATTTCCCTGCGCGACGCTCAGCGCACCGCCGTTATGATCACGATTTGCGGTCTGCTGGCGAAGTTCTTCCTGAGCCAGCCGTTGCTGCAGGTCGGCATACTTCGCAGAAACTTCTGCGTTCGCCAATGACACGAGCAGATCACCGGCGACCACTTCCTGACCATCGATGACATGCACGGTCTGAATAAAGCCAGGCGTTGTTGAACGGATCACTTCGCCGTCGGTGTATTCGATAATTCCTGGTGCGGTGATCATGACCGGAGCAGGCACGGCGAAAAACAACAGGGCGGCAACGGACGCACAGAAAGCCGCCACTGCCAAGGCGCGCACCAGGCGTTCGGGCTGTTGTAATCTCAGCGTGTGCAGACTCTTCAAAAATTCCCACAGAGGTTTTCCGAACCACAGGACAGCTCCGGCAACCGCTAACGCGACACCGGCACCATGAAACAACACCGACGCAGCGATCAGCAGTGACAGCGACACCATGGCGCGCCAGACGGCCGCGAAGATGCCGAACGTCATCAATACCCGCCGTTCGCGTCCGATTGTCGTCGGTGCTGTCGCTGATTCACCAAATGCGATCCGCCGCGCTGCACTGTTGACAGTCTGCGTGGATTGAGTCATCAGATTCGGAATCTGCAGCAGATCTGACAGAACATAATAGCCATCGAATCGCATCAACGGATTCAGATTGAAGACCAGCGTCGAGACGCTCGCCATCACGATGATATTCTGCAGCACATGCCGAACGAGCGACGAATCACTGTGTGACCAGACGAGCATCGCAATAGAAGCGATCAGGAGTTCAGCGTAAATACCCGCCGCTGCCGTGTGGATGCGGTGCCACCGCGAGCGGAAAGACCAGCTGGACGACGCGTCAACGTAAGCCAGCGGAGTGAACATCGCCAGCACGAAACCTGTTTCGCGAATATTGCCACCGTAGCGCAGACAGACCAGGCCATGAGCCGTTTCGTGCACGCACTTCAGACCAATCCATGCGGCCAGCAGCCAGACCCAGTTTTCCCGGGCGATGACGTTTGCTGAATCTGTCAGGAAACGAGCCCAGTTGTTTGACAGCACAATTGCCGCAGCGACGAACAGAATCAATGACAGCGCAAACGCCGGTACGGAAAAAATCCAGCCACATGCCGGCTGCAACGCTTTCAGCAATGCTTCAGGGCGACCGAGCGGCACCTTGATCCACAGAGGATTCAGTTTCTTCCACCAGCGTTCTGAAGATCCTGCCAGTCGCACAGATGAAGTCGCCCCGGATGCTGTGACATCGGTATCGGAGAACGATGCCAGCCCGTTGTCGAGCAGCCAGGAATACACTGTCATCGCCTGAAACTGGTTGAGAGAACCGGCACCGAGTTTCTGCGAAGTCACAGCCAGCGCTTGTGCGAAGCTGGTCCTGCCGTTCAGCAGCGAGACAAAGACGTACTCCGGATAGCCGATGCGGTAGTATTCCGATGTGGTCGATACTTCGACATGATAAAACGTTTCCGCACCGTAGCGCTGCGGTATGAACATCAGGTCGTCGCGCAGCTTAAGCCGCGTGCGTGTCAGTTCGACGGTTGAAATATCCGGCAGTCCCTGCATATTACCACCCCAGCCAGCCCAGCAGATAGGCGACCGGCTTGTGGAACAGATTCCAGCCAAGCAGATTCCGCCCCGTGCTGATTTTTGAGGTGCCGCGCATTCCGGGGCGCAGCATTCCTTCAGAATTGACAACGTCCGCCTCGGCGACAAACACGTTGACACCGTCACGCAGTTCCGCGCGAGGATGAATGGTGCGAATCGTGGCTTTAATGGAATCTTCCGGCACGGCGTCCAGTTGGACGCGCACCGTCATTTCGGTGCGCACGTGTCGCACGTCGCATTCCGGAATGCAGACTTCGATGACCATGGCGTCCAGTGGTGCGATTTCAAAAAGTGTCTGACCCATTTCCAGCGGCACGCCTTCGGCTTCGCGATGGTCACCACTCACCACGACGCCATCGGCCGGGCTGCGGATCTCCAGGCCGGCGTCACGATGTGTCAGTAGTTCTGAGCGTTGTTGCAGACGCTGAATTTCGTGTAACGCGATCGCTGCATCACCGAACTTCTGGCTGCTCATGTGTGTGTTGCGTTCTTTTGTCGCTTTATGCAGATTGGCCTGAACTTCGGCCAGTTCCCAGCGAATTTCGCGACCGTCGAGAATGGCGAGCAGGTCATCCTTGCGCACAATGTCGCCGGGTTCGACAAGACATTTCAGCAGCGGCCCGTCGAACGGAGCAGCCACGAAGCGACGTTCCACCGGTTGTAATTCGCAGGTGCCCTGTACGACATAGTCCACCGGAACCATCAATGCGACAGCAATTGCACCGCTGATCCAGGCGGCGAGTTCCAGACGTGAGCGAGTGAGTAAATTGCGGATCGCCTGCGTCCACTTCAACCAGCGACTGTCGGCCAGTTTCTGCAGGATCTCGAGACAACTGCCCAGTGATCCGCCACCAGCTCGCAGGAATCGTTCGGCATTCACGGCGCGGTCCAAAATGGCCGGACCGCGAAACGTCAGCAGGATTGAGCCTGTGCCTGTGCCGGTTTCGGTCTGAAGGGGCATTGAGACCAGGGTGCAGTCATTCCATGATTCCGAAAGTTGCTGGTGTGACAGGAGTGCATGGCGATTGTCCGGGTCTCGAACGGGCCATGTGCCACCTGCCGACCGCAACTGTGTTTCCTGAAGGACAGATTCAATGAGTCGTGTTTCTTCCGAGAACGGATCGATTGTGCCACCACCCGCAATCGCGTTCAGCCGAACATCCTTTGATCCGCTGAGACATAGTCCCACGTAGACACCATCTGCCTGGAGCAGTGTCTGCAAAGAATCTGCGAGTCTCTGACAGGCGGCATCGGAATTCGCTGCAGCCTGTACGTGGGCGACCAGTTCGATCAATGTCGCAACAGTCTGTGCTTCTTCTGCAGCCGTAATACAGTATCGCTGAAGAGCCCATTCGTTCATCAGTCCGCTGAGCATCAGCAGCGATGCCCATGATTCTGACGACAGACCAACCTGCTGTGAATGCGGTTCCAGCAGCGCGAGCAGACACTGTCCGCTGAAGGCGGGAATGGGTAATGCGACCAATTGAAATCCTCCGTCCGATGCACCAGGCATCGGCCGGAGACACGGTTCACTCGATTGACTTGCCCGGCGGGCCGTCTCATTCATCGCCAGCCGCAGGGATTCAGCAATGCCTTCGGTCGGACACAGCAGACCGACGATCCGGTCTGTCTGGCCAATCTGGCCACTCGATGGATAATACCATGCAACCAGGGCTGCTCCTGCATTGCGTCGCAGTTGTGCAGCAGCTGTCGTCTGCAGTGACTGGACATCCGGAGCGGACAGCAGCGACTTGCGCGCCAGCAACATTGCATCGGCCGCAGCATGAGCCGGGGCCGATGATTGTGATTCGCCGTCGGCAGTTTCTGAGCACGCAGATGCGAAAGACGTCGCTGTATCAGCCGGATCGATGCGATCAGTTTCGTGAAGATTTTTCATGGTTCCGATCGGCTACGGGGGACGGAGTTTCTTCGGATGACGATGCCGGTTTGCCAGGCCCCGACAATGCGTCGCAGTTCACCACGGCTCGTTCACCGCTCTGATATTCGCCGTTTGGATTCGGCAGACGCACCTTGACGCGGATCGATGAATTCGAAGAATCCGTTGTCGGTGAGACGTATTCCACGATGCCTTGTGCAGTCATGTTGGCATATCCGAGATGCAGCGTCACGGTTTGATCCTGCTGAAACGCATGGCGGTGATCGAGCGGCACGGAGAAGACAATCAGCATGGGATCAAGCTGTACGATGCGTGCGACAACAGGATCAGACGGTGACACAAATTCTCCTGTATCTTTATAAACTTCGCTCACAATTCCCGCGATTGGTGCTCGAATACTGCGCTGATCCAGTTGAGCTTCAATCCGTCGGAACTCCAGGTGTTTGATCTCAAGCTCTTCCCGCACCGACAGATGACGTGCTTCGGCAACGGTGAGTTCTGTCTCTACGCGATCGACTTCCTGCTGGCTGGCGTGATCCCGTTCGCGAAGTTGTCGAAGTTTGGAAAGTTCCGTACGACGCAGATTGACATCGGCAACTGCGGACTGCAGTGTGCCCTCAACGTTCATACTGCGCCGTGCAACCTCGAGCGATGCTTTGAGAACGTCATCCGCCATCACGGCAATCACGTCGCCGGCATTCACGATATCGCCTTCCTTGACACTCACGCCTGACAGCGTACCCATTTCCGAAGCGGCAATCGAAATATCGCGATATGGTTCGGTATAAGCTTCGATGCGATTCGCGTCGGCAGACTGCTTCGCGGGAGGCGCACTGGTTGTTGTGGCTCGCGCCGCGTTTGTGGCCCGAGCGGCAGCGGTGGATTCCGAGTTCGCTGCCGATGTGTCGGCAACGCGATCTGAGGGAATGCCGGATCGGTGTCCTGCCGACTGTGAGTCAGCAGATGATGTCAGCGACGGCCGCATGTTCCTGTCGCCTGACATGGACGTGTAAGCCATCCATGACGCGATGCCGCCCAGTATGACTGCACCGAGGATCAATGCCTGAGTTGTTTTCTTCGAGACCATGTAACACCAATGTTTTCTGCGTATCTGTTGTGGCTGAACTGCGCAAATTGCCAGAGTGATAAAAAGGCACAACGTGTTGTCGAAATGCAACACACCCACTAGGACGTTAGGTCAGGAAGTGAGTCCAGCAGACCACGAAATGCGCAACCTGCATTCCCTGACGTTCCGGTTGAATCGATTCGACTGATGGCAACAGATGTGCCGGGATTAATTCCTTCGTGGAATGCTCAGCCTCCCGCGATTCCATGTCGAGGTTGGCAATGCAATAATGCTCTGAACTGCTGATCGAAGAAAGAGGGCGGACCCTGATCGGCAACTCGCGCTAATCCTGTTTGTCTAACTGTTTGACTCCTGAGGCGAAAACGTGCAGCACGAACTGATCAATGTGGAATCCGGGATTCATGACACCACGTCCCGGCTATTTGGGATGAACGAGGGTTGGAGTGCGTCGATGCGACGCCTTGCGGGCGGGTTATCCGATGGTGTCGATGTCGTGACGCTGGACAACGGTCGGCTGTCGCTCGACATTTTGCCGACGCGCGGCATGGGCATCTGGCGTGGTCGGATCGATGAAATTCCGGTGAAATGGGATTCGCCGGTCGAGCGACCCGTGCATCCGGCGTTTGTGGACCAGATGCGGCGTGGCGGTATTGGATGGCTGGATGGGTTTAATGAATTGATTTGCCGGTGTGGCCTTGGTTGGCACGGGGCTCCGGGCACCGATGTGATTCGCGACGCCGATGGGAACGTCGTGTCTGAGCAATTCCTGCCGTTGCACGGGCGAATTGCGAATCTGGCGGCGCATCGCGTGACTGTTGAAGAACGCGGTGATCAGGTTTCCGTCCGGGGCATTGTGGATGAAGCCAGCCTGTTTGGTGGGAAATTGCGACTGGAATCTACGCTCACAACGCAAGTCAATTCCAACCGTTTTGAAATTACCGACGTGGTGCAGAACCTCGGAAGTCAGCCTGCGGAGGTGGAGATACTTTATCACTGCAATCTTGGCCGTCCGTTCCTCGGCGAAGGGTCAACCTTGCACGTAGCTGCGTCAGAAGTCGCTCCTCGCGACGACCGCGCTGCAGAAGGCATCAGCATGTGGAACCTGTTCGCAGGGCCGACCACCGGATATGCGGAACAGTGCTACCTTGTGAAAGCTGCGGCAGATGCAAGCGGCTGGGGGATGGCTCTGCTGGCAGATGCTGAAACTGAGCACGCCGTTTGTGTGCGATTCGACACGTCAACAATGCCATGGTTTGTGCTCTGGAAGAATACTCAGGCTGAAGCCGACGGCTACGTCGCGGGATTGGAACCGGGCAGCAGTTTTCCGAATCTGCGAACTGTGGAACGCCGGGAAGGCAGGGTCATTCACCTGCCGACTGGACACTCCGTGACGTTTCGATTGAGTATGGAAGTGGCGAGTAATCGCCGCGAAGTTCGTCGATTGCTGGACGAAGTGACAGAGTTGCAGGTGGCTCATCCTCGCATCGTGCATTCAAAACCGAAAGCTCAATGGGTATGATTGGCGAGAAAATGTTTGTCGAGAACGTTTGTCAGATCCTGAGGCAGCTTGCTCCGCTTCCAACAGCGGAATCATGGGACAACGTCGGACTTTTGCTGGGGCGTCCGGATCGAACGGTCAGTCGACTCATGACATGTCTGACGCTCACGCCGGCGGTGGCTCGTGAAGCGATCGCAAAAAATGTGCAGTTGATTGTGACCCATCATCCGGTGCTGTTCCGTGCGACAAAGTCGATCACGAGCGACACGATTGAAGGGCGTTTATTGCTGGATCTGATAGAAGCCAGGATCGCCGTGTATAGTCCTCACACAGCTTTTGATAACGCGGAATGGGGAATTAACCAGTGGCTGGCCGAATCGCTGGGCCTGAATACGATTGAACCGCTGCGTCCATTTCTGCAGGGTATTCCTGGCGGTTCGGGCCGCATGGGTATGTTTGCGGAGTCGCATTCAAAACAAGAGTTCCTGGAAAAGTTGACGACGATTGTGGGAGCTGAATATCTGGAAGTGGCTTGGCATGGGTCGGACCGCGTGTTTCGCGTGGGGCTCGCCTGTGGATCGGCAGCGGAGTACCTTTCGGATGCATTGGAGGCGGAGTGTGACACATTTGTGACGGGCGAAGCGAGATTCCATTCGGCCGTTGAATGCCAATCGCGGCGATGTAATCTTGTTCTCACAGGGCATTTCAGCAGCGAGCGGCCGGCGGTTGTCAGGCTGGCGAGCTTGCTGTCTGAGCGTCTATTCGGAGTAGAGTGCTTTGCCAGCGAAGAGGATCGAAGTCCTTTGGAGCTGTTTCAAATGGCGGGTGTAACATAGCCCCGTTGCTCCGCCGACGGGATTCGATTGCATTTTCACCAACCGATGTCAGTTGTCCTGCGCGGCAATCGCGATAACGATTCTGGACGAATCCTGAATATTCGGGCGGTGTGCTGCAGGCAATCTCGATGAATGGCGGGTTCTCCGCTTTTTTTTCGAAAACTGCCCCATAAAGAGGAAAGCAAAATGATTCCAGAGCCGCCGAATTCCCTTGGTCAGGCGTTTTCTCGGGGAATAAGGCTCAAATGCCCGATGTGCAGTCAAGGGCGGCTTTTCGGCGGATTCATTCGAATGCAGAAAAACTGCTCAGTGTGTGCGTTTCATTTTGAGCGAGGACCGGGATATTTTCTCGGGTCAACCTACATCAACTACGGTGTCACGACTCTTCTCACGACCTGGACTTATATAGTGCTGAGATTTGGGTTTGAGATCTCAAAGCCGGTCCTGATTCCGGCTCTGGCAGCATTTTGTGTGATTTTTCCTGTGCTTTTCTTTCGCTACGCCCGATCACTGTGGCTGTCCTTCGACTGTTATTTTGACAGAACCGGGGCGATGGAATCGGTATCTGAGAGAGAGAAGTCGGAAGATGAACAACTTTGAAGAGAAAACTGAGAGCGAAGGGTTGACAGATTCCTGCAAGCCGATACACTGCCCCGCTCGCTGAACGACACCTGTTTGCGTCACCAAGACGCAGCTGGTTGCCGGGGCTGAAAGTCTCGGTAGTATTTGTGTCTGTCAGTGCTGATCTTTGACAACATGATTGAGTTTGTGAGCCTGTGAGTTTTAGCTGGTGAATTGTTGTTAGCCGCCCTTTGACCGGGGTGGCAAACAGAGATTGAACCTTCTGCTAAAATCCGAAGGGAAACCTTCGGCAAAGCATATTTTTTGAAGGGTTTGATCCTGGCTCAGAATGAACGTTGGCGGCGTGGATTAGGCATGCAAGTCGAGCGCTCATCAGCAATGGTGGGAGCGGCGAACGGCGTAGTAAGACGTAGGAACGTACCCTCGGGACGGGGATAGCTATGGGAAACTGTAGGTAATACCCGATAATCTCTGCGGAGCAAAGGTGTGATTCCGCCTGGGGAGCGGCTTACGCGATATTAGCTAGTTGGTGGGGTAATGGCCTACCAAGGCGATGATGTCTAGGGGGTGTGAGAGCATGGCCCCCACGACCGGAACTGAGATACTGTCCGGACACCTACGGGTGGCTGCAGTCGAGAATCTTCCGCAATGGACGAAAGTCTGACGGAGCGACGCCGCGTGCGGGATGAAGGCCCTTGGGTTGTAAACCGCTGTCAGAGGGGATGAAATCTTCGGAGGTACTCCTCCGAAGTTGACAGAGCCTCAAAGGAAGCACGGGCTAAGTACGTGCCAGCAGCCGCGGTAACACGTACTGTGCGAACGTTATTCGGAATCACTGGGCTTAAAGGGTGCGTAGGCGGCGATTCAAGTCAGATGTGAAATGCCTGAGCTCAACTGAGGCATTGCGTTTGAAACTGAATTGCTAGAGTATCCTAGGGGTGTGCGGAACTGCCAGTGGAACGGTGAAATGTGTTGATATTGGCAGGAACACCGGAGGCGAAAGCGGCACACTGGGGGATAACTGACGCTGAGGCACGAAAGCCAAGGGAGCGAACGGGATTAGATACCCCGGTAGTCTTGGCCGTAAACGATGAGTACTGGGCGGGAGGGGGTTTCCCCTTTCTGCCGTAGCGAAAGCGTTAAGTACTCCGCCTGGGGAGTATGGTCGCAAGGCTGAAACTCAAAGGAATTGACGGGGGCTCACACAAGCGGTGGATGATGTGGCTTAATTCGAGGCAACGCGAAGAACCTTATCCTGGACTTGACATGCATGGATTAACCCAGTGAAAGCTGGGCCACGCCTTCGGGTGGAACATGCACAGGTGCTGCATGGCTGTCGTCAGCTCGTGTCGTGAGACGTCGCGTTAAGTCGCTTAACGAGCGCAACCCTTGTCCTTAGTTGCCAGCATTCAGTTGGGGACTCTAAGGAGACCGCCGGTGTCAAACCGGAGGAAGGTGGGGACGACGTCAAGTCATCATGGCCTTTATGTCCAGGGCTGCACACGTCATACAATGCGGCGTACAAAGGGCAGCGAACCCGCGAGGGGGAGCTAATCTCAAAAAGCGTCGCTCAGTTCGGATTGCAGGCTGCAACTCGCCTGCATGAAGCTGGAATCGCTAGTAATCGCAGGTCAGCTATACTGCGGTGAATATGTTCCTGAGCCTTGTACACACCGCCCGTCAAGCCACGAAAGCGGGGGGCGCCTAAAGTCGCTGTGCTAACCGTAAGGAGGCAGGTGCCTAGGGCGAACTTCGTGATTGGGACTAAGTCGTAACAAGGTAGCCGTAGGGGAACCTGCGGCTGGATCACCTCCTTTCTAAGGATATCCATTGACGAATCTGATTCGTTGATAAACTATTGAAACGATTCATCGGAGAAAATTCCACTCACAAACTCAATCTGTTTATATCGAAAGCGGTTGCTGAGAAATCAGTGACCGCTTTCTTTTTTGCGCGCGCTGTGTGCATAGGATTCGTCAATCGCGGATCTTACCCTACCGGCATGCGGGCGCTAGCGGTCTGTTGATTTAAGTTTGTAGCCCCGCCTTCAGGCGGCTTTTGCGGCCAAACTGCCAGCGAATTCCGGCTGAAGCCGGGACTATGATCGAAATGTCGACTAAATCAACAGACCGCTTGCGCATAGCGGCTTGTGGTATTCTGAGTGCGTGCGGTAAGAATGGGGCCTCTCTGATTCGACTATTCGATTTTGTTCGGAGCCCCGCCTTTAGGCTCGGCGCAATAATATACTTCACGCGGCCGATTTTGAAGGACTCAAATTCCCGCAGGGTGTGACAAGCGGAGCGCCGGCACACCACCTTACTGCCTTGGTGTGCCTGCGCTCCGCTTGTCACACCCTACGAAATCAAACAGTGACTCATGACACCTCATTATCGCAATTTATGGCAAGAAGATTGAAGTGTAGGAAAATTCAACAACTCCAGTGCGAGTCATCTTCTTACCTGGTAATTTTCTTGCCTAAACAATCCCTGACTATTATTTGTACTCCAGCCCTTAGGTGGAATTTCAGCCTGAATCAGGCCGTTTTTCGCCTGAAGCCTGGCCTAAAAGCGAATCTCGGACAGTCGAACTCATCAGACTCACGTTCCGACTTGCTCGTCTGTGCGGACGATCAGCTCGTATGCCTTAGGTCCGGATTCCGTCTGACGAAGATCGTCAACGAATCCTTGGCGCTGTAGGAGTCGACCGAGGCGGGCGAGAATTTGCAGATGTGTCGCCGCATCCCTCGCAAGCACCAGAAAGAATAAGTCGGTGAGCTGCCGTCCAGGGGCCCCAAACGGTATTCCGGAGAGTGTCTTTCCAAATGCGATGATCGACTGGCCGACAGCATCGGGCAGCGGATTTCTGGGGTGCGGGATTGCGATGCCATTTTCGAAACCCGTTGACATCACGTCTTCGCGTTCCTTGACCGCTTTCAGGATCGACGCCGGGTCCCAAACCTGCCACGTGCGACCTGCGACCTCGATGAGTGCCTGCAAAACGGCCGGTCGAGTTCCGGCATCAAGGGGGATTTCGCAGGTTTCCGGATTTAGTAACCCTGCAATGGGACTTTGCGATTTCTGATCGCCGGATTGTTGAGACTGCTCCAATTGGGCCAGGCCCTGATCGTCGAGTCCCCGAAGATCCTGTTCCAGCCAGTGCGTAATTTCAATTTCGTTGAATCGCCATTCACCGCCAACTCGTCTCCCGGGAATGATGCCTCGGTTGACAAGTTTTTCAACCTGACGACGATCTCTGCCAATTTGGAGTACAAGTTCGTCCAGAGTATAAAAATCTCGCGACATCGACGGCGGAACCTTCAGGAAACTGAAATTGAGAAACGAGCGTCTGAGCCGGTCCGCAAGAAGACTTGCGAGGGCTCTTAGAGAATTCCCGGCGTCGTCGATGATGGTGACGACTGACATCCGGAGATTGAAGATCGTTTGAATGATCATCAGTATCCGGGCCTGACCTGTTACGGCAAACGGCTCAACCCACATCAGGAAACCGATTCCCGGAAGCAGTTTTGCAGAGGGATCAGCCCGATCGCGAACACATCAGGCGTGCGGCAGAATGAATTCTCTGTCGCTGATTTCGTGAGAATTCAGATCT
>JAYSPO010000049.1:0-1373 GCA_043722015.1 Candidatus Kuenenia sp.
TCTCTGCGGACAAGATCCGTTGACCGGGACTGATTACGAGCATCGTCGGGAACTCATCCGTCAGCGGCTGGAATTTCTGGCGGGAATCATGGGGATTGAGGTTCTTGGGTATTCGGTGATGAGTAACCATTTCCACTGTATTTTACGCAGTCGGCATGATGTGGTGGAGACATGGTTGGATGAGGACGTGGCTCGAAAGTGGTGGCTGTTGTGTCCGGCTCGCAAGACGAAAGAAGGCCTTCCGGCAGAACCGACGGAGTTTGAGTTGAACTCAATTCGCAACGACGCAAGGGGTCTGAAGGAAAAGCGCGTCCGGATGTCGAGTATTTCATGGTTCATGCGGTTCCTGTCAGAGCGAGTCGCAAAAGTCGCGAATAGACAAGATCAGTGTTCTGGGCGATTTTGGGAAGGTCGTTTTCGAGGACAAATTTTGCTGGATAGTGCCGCGATTCTGGCCTGTCTGCAGTATGTGGATTTGAATCCCGTGCGGGCGAATATCGCCGTGAATCTTGAGTCGAGTGATTTCACGAGTGCTCAGGACCGCATCGTGGATTTGCAAACGGCGGAAGAAGTTTCGACTCCTGAAGCTGAGGACAATCGCATTGAACACGGTGAGCGCGCTGGTTGGCTGACTCCGATTCCGCTGGAGCCGCAACGGCAGGCTGCGCGTGCGAAGAAGAACGTTCGTCGCGCATCGAACAAGGGTTGTCTGTCGATGGGACTTGGTGATTATCTGCAACTGCTGGACTGGACAGGTCGTCAGATCCGCAGTGACAAACGTGGCGCGATGCCAGCAAATCTGGAACCGCTGTTCGAGCGTCTGGGGATCTCGACGGAACTGTGGGTTGACTGCGTGTTGAATTTCCGGAAATGGTTCCGTTCGAGTGTTGGCCGTCCGAAGTCGATGGAGGCCGCGGCTGAAAAACGCGGCCAGAACCGAGCCATCAGCATCAATTCCGCCCGCCGAGCATTTCCATAGACTCGTATTCGAGGCAGCTCCCCAAAGTTGCCTCCTTTACGCAAACGGAAATTTTAAGATGGATGGCACCGTGACTTAGCACCTGACCCTCTAGCACCGTGACTTAGCACCGTGACTTGCACCGTGACTTGTGACTTGTCCTGTGTGGGTGTAACGAGAATTCAAAGTTCCTTTTGGGGGGGCTGGAACGTTAACTAATACAAACTGAGGCCAAGGCACGAAACGCGGCTGGAACCTAAACGCGAAGAAATAAGGTCTCTTTTAATTGAGACCTGACCCTTTATTGCCCCCAAAACTCACTCCAGAATCCCTATGCGTGCTGGCCGGAGAATTCCAGAATATGAATTTTTGCAGATCCCCCCTGATAGACTCCGTCAACCAGTTGCCGTCCATT
>JAYSPO010000050.1:0-16520 GCA_043722015.1 Candidatus Kuenenia sp.
GGCACCTGCTGCACGCAGTTCAGCACTTGCATCTTGGGGGGCGTCAGCATTAAACGCAAAGTCCAGTTGAAAGCTGATGACGTCGGTGGGATAGTCATGCTGCAGGTGTTCGCGGTTGATCTGATGAATCGCCTTGTTATCGACAACAGTAACGCTCAACACCGCTGAGGCAACGTGCTCGATCTGCAACGCGCGTTCGATCGCCCGAGTCAACCCCCTGACGTCGATCGAAAGCATGTCCTGGCTGCTGGAGATATCAATCTCGAACGACATCGTTACGCCGTTCGCTGACCTGGATAACGGACACGACCGTGATGTGCTGCCAGCAGTGACTTGATCAACGATTCTTCGATGATCCGGATTTCATTCAGTTGCAGATTGCATTCATCAAACTGTCCATCCAGCAGCCGTTTCATGGTGATCTCGTGGACCAGTGATTGAACTCGCTTTGGCGTTGGTTCTTTCAATGTGCGACTGGCGCTCTCGACGGCGTCTGCGAGCATCAACACCGCGGTTTCACGAGATTGTGGTTTTGGGCCGGGATAGCGGAAGGTCGATTCACTCGCATCGGTGCGATGATCGACATCGGCCTTGCGAGTTGCCTCATGATAGAAATACTCGACCAATGTTGTGCCGTGATGCTGTTCGATAAAATTGACCAGTGGTGCCGGCAGATTGTTTTCTTCGGCCAGTTCCAGGCCATCTTTGACGTGCCCGATGATAATGAGGGTACTCATTGCCGGCGCAAGCGATTTATGATAGTTCTCAGACCCTTCCGTCATGTTTTCGATGAAGTATTCGGGTTTCAGCATCTTGCCGATATCGTGAAAATAGGCCCCGACACGGGTCAATAACCCATTTGCACCGATGGCTTCCGCTGCGGCTTCAGCCAGCGACGCGACCGTCATTGAATGGTTGTAAGTTCCCGGTGCGCGGCGCGCGAGTTCCTGCAGCAGTGGATGCGATACGCCCGTGAGCTCCAGCAGACTGATGTCCGTCACGATTCCAAAAGCCTGTTCAATAAACGGCAGGCTGCCCGCGACGAGATAGCAACAGACAAGTGCCCATCCGGCAAACTTCAATCCGGTGACCACGATCGCCAGGTTTCGCCAGGCCTCGCCGTTTCCTTCGGCCTGGATCACACTGGTACTCCAGACGGCGTAGAACGATACGGTCGCGACCAGAAAACCAGCCTTCACCATCACCAGTCGCGACTTGATGCGACGCAGCGGAATCGTCGATGTGACGCAAATCGTCATCAGCGTCAGAAAATGGCCAATGTCACCCAACGTGGACATTGCAACCAGCAGTGACAACAGGAACGCCGTAAGGATCGCGACCACCTGGCTGTAGACAATTGCGGTAATCATCACCGTGGCCAGTAACGGAATAATTTCCGCGCGCCATGGATCGGCACTCATCAGGCAACTCAGGAAGACCGCTGCCGAACACATGCCGACGAACACCAGCAGCTTTGAATTGTCTTCGAGCATTTCCGGGGAAAAATACTTAAGAAACACGCCGAACAGGACAACCAGCAGCAGCACCAGTGTGGCAATTCCGTTGATCTTCGTGAGTCGCTGCCAGGGAGTCACATTTTCGGCATACGCATCGTACTCCAGTCGCAGAATCCCAAGTCCCTTTTCCGTTTCAGCCAACTGATCACCGGCGGGTACAAGGACGGTTTTTCGGGGGTAACGATCGAATCTCTGCTGAGCGCCGTCCGACGCGAGCTTAAGTTCAGCTTTTGTGGCTGCGGAATCGAGCTGCAGTTGATTCTTGAGATTCTGCTGCAACCATGTTTCGATTGACGACTTGATGACCGACAGTTTTGTCAGATTCGGCCATAATTTTCCAAGTCGTCCGGTCTCCAGAAGTTGTTTCTGCAGCCACACGTCAGCCAGCACGCCGTTCATCAGCAGCCCCCCCTGAGCACTCACCACTTTGATCGATCGATTCAGATCGACTGGCGCGGGATCATCAAGAGGATCGCCGGTCAAGCGGCGCGCTTCCAGACTGGTAATCAGTCCAATGTTGCGGGCGTCTGCCAGGAGGAGTTCTACTTCGGCCATGAGTTCGTCGAGACGCTTGCCCGAAGACTCATCAGCATCCTGCAAAGGATTGCGTAGCAGGCTGAAGGCGTGTTCCCGTTCTTTTTCTCCGATCGCTGAAAACCCGAATGCGTCAAGTGTCGCCGGCGACAGTTGACCGACGGAATCAGCGTTTGACACTTCGCTTAACTGAGCCCGAAGCTGCGAAACAAGGCGATCTATGACAGCCGGTTCCTGAATCAGTACCAGCGGAGCAGCCGCTTCAGCCTCACGGCGAATACGGTCGGTCTCGGCGACGTTTTCAACTTCAAAGTCAATGCGAGACTGAATTCCGACATCGGAAAACTGGCCCGCTCGATAATGAAACCTCGGCTTCCAGGCCTGGAGCGCACAAAGCAACAGCAGCACGGCCAGCAGCGCAATCAGAACCTGTGACAGTACGCGGTAATCGCGAAAGCCCGCGATCAATCGGTCCCAAAGTGATGGTGTCGGGCGAAAGACGCGCGCTTGTGACTGGCGCGACCGACGAGTTCCAAAGAACGACATAGCGGTAAAAGTGCCGACGGATGAGCGTCCGACGCGCCGACTGTGATCGGAGAATTTCGCAAATCAGGACCTTGAATTATCCCGATCCGCCGCAGTTTCGTACGCCGAAACAATCTCCCGAACCAGTCGATGGCGGACAATATCCTGTCCATTCAGCCGCACAATGGCAACCCCAGGTATGTGAGAAAGCCGCCTGATCCCGTCTTTAAGCCCGCTTTCCACACCTTTTTCGAGGTCAATCTGCGTCGAATCGCCTGTCACCACAATTCGGGAATTCAGCCCCATGCGGGTCAAAAACATCTTCATTTGGGTACACGTGGTGTTTTGAGCCTCATCCAGGATCATGAAGGTGTCGTTCAGCGTGCGGCCTCGCATAAAAGCCAGCGGCACAATTTCGATGACGTCGTGCGCCAGATAGCGACGCACTTGTTCCGCGTCCAGCATGTCATGAATCGCATCAAGCAGTGGTCGCAGAAACGGATTGACTTTCGCAAACATGTCGCCCGGCAGAAAACCAAGTTTCTCACCAGCCTCAACCGCCGGCCGGACCAAAACGATCTTTCGGACTTGTTCCGAACGCAGAGCTTCGAGCGCGAGGGCGACGGCCAGGTAAGTCTTGCCTGAGCCAGCCGGACCGTCGCACAGCACGAGTTCACTGTGTCGCATCGCGTCCATGTAAGTCTTCTGCCCGTCTGTTTTGGCACGAATCTGACCCACACGATCTTTGCCAGGCCGCAGTTCCTGAGATCCACGTCCGGAGAAATAGTTGCCGTTTTCAGCATGGTTGGAATGCTGCATTTCAGAATGAATCATTTTTCCCTTTTCTGCGGGATCTGCCCCGAGTGAACTGATAATGTCTGACGGCACAAGTTCTGAGTTCTGCTGCACGATTTTACGCCACTGCAGAAGTGTTTCCAGACACCGATCCACCTGATCCGGTTCGCCAGTGATTCGCACCTGATTGCCGCGAAGCACCACTCTTGCTCCGGTCACAGAACACAGACGGCGCAAATGCTCGTCGCGCAACCCAAACAGGGCTCGCGCTTCTTCGTGATGCGCAAGTTCTACGACCGAATCAGACATTGAATTCCTGGTGGATGACGGTAACGCGGGATTTCAAAGCCGTGTGCCGGTTTGCGTCAGCATCCGGCCAGCTCGAATTCCAACGGGAGCATACAGCGCCTCCAAACGGCGACGCAATCATGGAGAACCAAAGATGATCCCGGATATCAGAAACTGGCGAGCGGCAGGTGTCAGCCTCTGGGGAAAGGTAAATCACCCGAGGCTTCTACTTCCCCTTGGCCTGTCTCGGAGGAAGTACGATGGGTCAACGTGGGAGTCTTCAATGATGAGAGCCTCCTGAAGTCCGGCTTCAGTGAACCATACGAACGTAATGAAATCCGAAAAGCTCTGATCCGTGATCGCTCCGATGACTTTCCGATACTCTTCCTGAGATACAACGTAGTCCCGACTGAGCGAATCCCCCAAGTTTCGTCCATTGGGTGCGGACGGGCGGTACGCTGTCAGTCTGTGGGGATGGTGTCAAGTAATTTCAGCCGTGTTCTCACGGCACGTTCCGCCGGGAAGGGGCACGTACGGCGGCGTTTTCTGGAACTTTCCGTCAACAACACCAACGGCGTATTGCCTGTTGATAGAGGACCGTGCCTTTTTCAAGCTGGTCAAGCGCTATCCATTCGTCGTCGGTGTGAGCTTGTGCGATATCACCCGGGCCAAAGACGGCGATGTTGCGAAGTTCCGTAAACACGGCTCCGTCGGTGCCGTACGCGACCGTTCGCGATGCTGGCAGAGTCGTCAATTCCAGCAATTCGCGGATGAACGGTGTCTCAGGGTCGGTGTAAAGCGGCGTGCCGGCGAAAAGTTGTTCAAATTGCAGTCCATTTGATTCTGCAAGAGCCTTCATACGTTGCACCATGCCGTCGGCGTTTTGGCCCGGCATCGGGCGAAAGTAGACCAGGCATTCGGATTTGGCAGACGTGATATTCAGAGCGGTATTCGTGTCTTTGATCACGATGTTCAGGCTTGGCGTCGGCGGCGAAAAACGATCATCTCGCCATTCTGATAACGTTTCCATCTCGTACTGAATCCTGCCGATTTCATTCAGGAACGGGATGAGCGCGAGATTCGCGCTGAGTCCCAGGCCCGTACTCGAATGTGCGGCCCGCCCGATTGAGGTCGCTCGGATGGCACGTCCCCCCTTATGCGCGTGTACGATCTCGAGGCGCGTGGGTTCGCCAATAATTGACCGCGTCTGCGACGCGACGATCTCACGATAGATGGTTGATCTTTCAACCACTCTCTTTGCACCTGGCATCCCGATTTCTTCGTCGGCAGTTGCGATAAAATAGAGAGGGGCTTTGAGGACGGAAGATTGTAACGCGGCGGCGGCGGCCAACATGCAGCACAGCGAGCCCTTCATGTCGCACGAGCCACGTCCGTAGATTCGCCCATCAGCCACGAGTGGCGTCCAGGGATCGGATTTTGGAAAGCTCCACGAATTGACAGGCACCACGTCGGTGTGACAAAAATAGGCAAGCCCACACCCGCTTGCCGGGCCCTTGCGGCCCTGAATGCACGACTTCCTGATACCGTTTTCGTCACAATAATCGATGCGTTCTGTGTCAAAACCCAGACGCGTCAGCCAGGTGGCGACGCAATCCGTGATATCGCTGTTGGATTCGCTGCTCACAGTTGGAAATGGGATCAGTTCCTTAAGATAGTCAATTGCTTGCATAGAAATTACCGAAACGAAATGCCAGAACGGAGTTCTCGGGAGGAACAAACGATCGATGATTGCCGGCAAAAACGCAAGTGAGGCTGGCCGGAATTGGTCGGCGGGAGGGTGAGCATGTTATCATGCTGCCGTCGCTCTCCCGCAAGTTCACTGCGATGCAGGATCATTTCAAATGTTGAGTCTCTGCGCTGCGGGCGTGAGCATCGAGCAATCCTGGTTGCGTCAAAATTCCAAGTGATAGGTTTCCGTTGAAAGTTTTCCAACGATGACTCAAAGTCTGATCTCTGAAATTCTGGAGCCGCTGCAATCGATGCGGCTCATCGATCCTCATACGCACATCAACCCGTTGCACGCGGCATCATCGACGCTGGCGGATATTCTCGGTTATCACTACTACACCGAACTCGCTCATTCAGCCGGACTGCCCAAATCAATGATCGAGGAAACGGGAATTTCCCCAAAGGAAAAAGTCGGTCGTCTCGTGCCGTGGCTGGCGATGATCGAGAATACTGCGCAGTACAGCTGGTTAATGGAAATGTGTCAGGTGTTTTTTGAGTTCAAAGACGATCGTATCACGGAAGCCAACTGGGAATCGCTCTACGATTGTTCGTTGCGGAAGATGCAGAGCACCGACTGGGAACAGACGGTACTCGATCGATCCGGACTGGATCAGGTGTATCTCACGAACGACTTCGACGATCCGCTGCAGGGCTTTAACACGCGAAAGTATGTTCCGTGCCTCAGGACGGATGATCTGGTGTTTCATCTGACAAAGCTATCCGTGCGTGAACGCCTGCAGAAAGCGACCGGCGTCAGTCCCGGCAGTTCTGGTTCACTCAAACAGGCAATCGGAAAACTCTTCGATCATTTCAAGTCGCATGGTGTGCGCGCGTGTGCGATATCGTTGCCGCCGGATTTTTCACCAACGTCTGTCACGGCGTCAGCAGCGGACGCCGTGATTGCGAAAGTGTTCAGGGGAAGTGACCTGACGACCGACGAATTGAGCGTGCTCAGCCGGTTCGTATTCTGGTCGCTGGCGGAGTTCTGCGTTGAGCACCGGTTGCCGTTCGACCTGATGATTGGAGTGAATCGCCGAGTGTACGAAGACGGCGTTTTTCAGGGGCAGGATTTATTCGACAGTCGCGTGTCTTTGATTCAGTACAAAGCTTTGTTCAATGCTTTTCCGAGCGTCGTGTTTCCGGTTTCAGTGCTGTCGGAGACAAGTAATCAGGAACTGGTCAGTTATTCGTGGATTTTCCCAAATGTAGTGACGTGTGGACACTGGTGGTATTCGAACATTCCCGTTTACATTGAGCGCGACACACGGGGGCGACTGCAGGCGGTTCCACGGACGAAACAGATTGGTTATTATAGTGATATGTACAAACTGGAGTTTGCTTTGCCAAAATTCGCCATGTATCGCCGAATTCTGGCGAAGGTTTTGGCGGAAGATTTCGTGGTTGGACGTCGCTGGAGTGTTGAGAAAGCTGTTTCACTCGGAGAAACTGTTCTGCGGGGAAACATCGAGGTGATCTTCGGGAAATGTGACTGACGTCCGGTGACTGGCGGTCGCAGATTTCTCTGTGAATGCTTCCAGGAAAAGAATAGGGTCTGGATTTCATGGCACGCATCGTACTATTGAAGGATGGTCAGTCGTTTTCCTACGAATTGACCAATTTCCCTGCGCGAATGGGGCGCCATCCGGATTGTGATGTGCAGGTGGATTCGAACATGGTCTCTCGATTCCACGCGCAGCTCGTCAATGTCAACAACAAGATCCTGCTGGAGGATCTGAGCAGTGGCAACGGCTCATTCCTGAACGGTCGACAACTTGAAAAGAACAAACCACTGCCGTTGCGTCATAACGACCGCATCAAGCTTGGGCCGATCAAGTTCCGCTACGAAGATGACAAGGACGACAGCGCGATCGACTCCGGAATGACCGAGGGTGTCGATCTGAACGACGGAGCATCATCCACGATTATGGGAAGCGCGGCAGCACGTGGCTTCGGCGTGTTTGAAGTTCGCCCGGAGGAAAAGCTGCGCGGGATTCTGAAGATCAATCAGAGCCTTGCGGGTTTGATAGAAGTGAGCAGTATTGCTCCGAAAATTCTGGACACTCTGTTCGAGATTTTCCCTCAGGCCGATCGCGGCGCAATTCTGATGAAAGATCCGGTCTCCAGAAAGTTCATTCCAATCGCTCAGAAGCAACGCACGGAAGGCATTGATGAATCTGTTCGTCTGAGTCGTACGGTTCTGGAACGCGTGATCAACGATAAGGCAGGTATTCTGTCGGCGGATGCAGCGAGCGATGCACGGTTCAGCGCGAGTGAATCGATTTCCAGTCTGACGATCCATTCCATGATGCTGGTGCCGATGCTTGATATGGAAGGCGAAGTATTTGGTGTGATCAGTCTGGATACGCAGAACCCGATGAAGCGCTTCACAGAAGAAGATCTGGAGTTGCTGTTGGCGGTGGCCAACCAGTCCGCTCATTCGTACGAAAATGTCCGGCTCCTGCAGAGTCATGTCGATAAGCAGAAGCAGGACAAGGAAATGAAAATCGCCAGCGGTGTCCAGAAAGCCCTGCTCCCGGAAAAGATGCCGGACGTCGAAGGCTATCGCTTCTTTGCATCCTATGATGCGGCTCAGGCCGTCGGTGGCGATTACTTTGACTGCTTTATGATTGGTCCCCGGAAAGTCTGCATTTCGTTTGGTGACGTCGCCGGCAAAGGCGTGCCCGGCGCGCTGATCATGTCACGCATTGCGAGCGTCGTGCAGAACACGATGAGTTTCACCGACGACGTGCAGATCGCCATCCAGCGTATCAATTCTCACATGTGCCACAGCATGGTTGAGGGACGCTTTGTGACGTATATCCTGGGCGTGATTGATCTGGAAACGAACCGCATTACGATGGCCAACGCCGGACACATGTCGCCGTTGATCCGCAAGGCCAATGGGGAGGTTGAGGAATTCAATCAGGAGACGATCGGTATTCCCGTCGGGATTATGGACGGGTATCCGTACGAAGTTGTGGAACGGGATATTGCGGTCGGCGACATGTTTGTGCTCATCACGGATGGTGTCGATGAAGCCATGGATCCGGAAGGCAATCTGTACACGAAGGAACGCGTCCGCGAATTTGTGGCTGCCGGTTCTCCGGATCCTGAGGTATTGGGACGAGCCTTGCTGGCGGATGTCCGGATCCATGCTAATGGCCGTGATCAGAACGATGATATCACGATTATGACATTCGGTCGTGTGCGCTGATTCGGGTCGCGGGAAACTGCCTGCTTTCGCCACACTTTTAAAACCGGCAAACCGCACCACCGGCAACGCTTTGCCCCTGAGGTGCGGTTCGCTGTTGTGGAGGACGATCGCGTCAGAGCGAGCCCATGTGTTCCCCGAACGTGCGCCATTCCATGGTGGAAGGATCCGCCACTTTGCGGTATCCGAGGCTCATCAGCACTTCCAGGACTTCGCTCCAGGTGGGAAAGGGGCGACCGCTTTTGCGTTTGTAGTCGTCCATTGACTTCATGAATTCAATCTCGTTGTCGGAATAGTCGCGTTCGCAGGTCGTCGGATCGATTTGCCGACGGCGATCCAGGCGGCGACGATCCATGATTTCGCGACGCTCTTCGATTGATCTTTCCGAGGCCGTCTGGACAGGTTCCGGTTCGGACTTAACAGCTCTTGTAGTTTTTCTTTCCGTGACTTTTTCTTCAACGACCGCAGGTTTGCGGCTTGAAGTCAGTCGTCTGCGACCTGTTCTGCGTCGTTCTGTGACGAGAAGATCGGAAGAATAGTCCGACATAGCAATGCACCCTCTTCACGTTTTGCGGGGACGAAACGAGACCCATTGTTGCATGACTGCAGTCAGTCGGTGCTGCAACAACTTTGGCCGGATGCATTCAGAACTGAAAGATTCAGTTCTCGGATTCAGTCCTTCAGATCACCGCGATGCTTCCTTGTTCCGGCAGTGGAGTATTCCCCACAAATGGCAGACAGGGGGAAATAAAACGATTGCTGAGGCTTGTTCAGAGAAAGAAACATTAGCGATCGTGGAAGAAAACCGGTGGTAACGATCAGGCTATTTGTGATAACCCAGCGACACCATAACGTCGAACAGTTCTTCAAATGTAATGAAGCGGCGGTGACGGGCAATCTTGTAGTCGTCCACGGCATTTGCCAATTCAGAGACCTCCGGGCGCGCGGATCGGTCTCCGTCACGAAACTGGCGGCGTTCTGACCCGCTGGGGGCCGTACCGGTGTCGCGCTGACGACGATCCACGAAGACTGTTCCCGGTTGTTCGATGACAGATAGCTGGCTCATGGTTTGGTTCACCTTTGACTCTGCGGCGCAAGTCTGAAAGCAGTTTCGCTGAACTTGAAGCTGTGCAACCATTGGTTGAGTTTCTTCAGGCCGCAAACGACTTTCGATTTTGTCAATGGGATTCGACGGCAACGATCAGCATGAATGCGCGATTTCACCGAATTTGTCGAACAGTCGGATTACCGCGTTTCCTGGTTTTCCCTCCGGAGGTCTGTTGCGTTCAGGCCACACTCCGTTGAAATACACCACTTCAGACCTCGGCTATTTTCGTAATTCACGGTGGGATGATCATGACTGTTGTCTGTGTGCTTGGTGCAGGAGCCATGGGAACTGCCTGTGCATGGGTTGCCGCACAAAACCCCGATGTTTCAGTGCGCCTGTGGGCCAGGAATGAGACGTTTGCACGACACATCCAGGAAACGCGTGAAAACAGTCGCCTGTTGCCACACGTCAAACTGCCAGCCACCATTGAAGTCACAGCGGATGCCGCGTTTGCACTACGGCAGGCTTCTATCGTACTGGTTTGCATTCCGACACGTGGTCTCCGTGAAGCCGTGCAGCAATTGGCATCGCTGATCCCCGATCAGGCGCTATTCGTAAGCGCTGTGAAAGGGATCGAAAACGACACACTGCTTCGCCCGAGTCAGATGATCCGGCAAATTGTCGGTCAGCGTCCGGTCGTTGTACTGGGAGGCCCATGTCACGCCGAAGAGATCACTGCAGGAAAACCCGCAAGCATTGTGGCCGCCTGTGAATCGCTCGACGCAGCCGAACGCATTCAGTCACTCCTGTCGATGGAAACTCTCCGTGTGTACTCCAATACTGACCAGCGAGGCGTTGAGCTGGCAGGTGCTCTAAAAAATGTGATCGCAATTGCCGCCGGAATCTGTGACGGATTGAAGTTTGGCGACAACGCTAAGGCGGCATTGTTGACACGAGGATTAGCGGAAATGGTTCGTTTCGGGACCGCGCTGGAGGCAAACAGCGAGACGTTTTTTGGCCTTGCCGGCCTGGGAGACCTTGTCACGACTTGCAACAGCCAGCACAGTCGCAATCGTTTCGTGGGAGAAGCTCTGGGACGCGGACAGTCGCTCAAAGAGATCATGGAATCCATGACGGCTGTCGCGGAAGGAATCTTTACTGCACGAAGCGTTTACCATCTTTCCCGTCAACGCGGCATCAACATGCCGATCGCCGAACAGGTTTATCGAGTGCTCTTCGAAAACAAATGCCCTCGCGAAGCCACGGTTGAGCTGATGCAGCGCCCACTGAAGCTGGAATGATCATTCTCAACGCTGCTTGAATTGAGATGTCCTGATTTGCGGTTCAGACGTCTCATCGTTTCAGCCGATTTGAAACAGGCTCTGCAGCAACCAGGCAATTCCGCCGACAGACAGGAGCACAATCAGTCCGATTACTAACGAGATGAGTCGCTTTCGATTTTTTTCCGCTTGCTGAATGCTGACAAGCTGCACACCCATTTTTGCGCCAAACGTAATTTTCGAACCGTGATTCAGGGTACACAACGCTTCCACTTTTCCGTTGACGTACGTGGGGAGTGTTTTTGATTCCTGATGCAGCTTCCAGTGCTGTCCGTCGTATTCCAGCCAGCACTGAACGCTGTCCACGCCATCTTCACGCAGTAACAGGATGTCGGCACCATGTGCAGAACCGATCGAAGTTCGCGCCTTCAGCAGTGCAACCTGGCGTTTTGTGCCCAGAATCTGCAGTCGCCAGCCCGCCGGTGCCGGACCCTTGAATGTGGTCGGACGCGAAGACGCTGGTGTCGCCGAACGCACGGGTTCCGTTCGGATGCGATCAGGTTCCGGCTGCCGAATGGCAGGCGTTTCCGATTGGCTGAAGCTGTCTGTTCCATCCGCAATCTGGTGATTGCCTTCTTTGAGCCAACCCGACGCGGATGTGATGGATGATCGTTGTCCGGACGATTTTTTCCCTGACTGTTCTACTTTCGCCTTTGCCTGTTTTGCCCTCAGCGTCACCAATTCACGAAAATCGAACTGAATTGCCTTTCGCTGTGCGTGTGGCCTGACAGCATCTGCAAGTTCATCCGCCGACTGATAACGCTTTGCCGGATCTTTTTCCATCATCTTCGCAATGATGGCTCCGATTTCAGCAGGGATCTCAGGACGAAGCTGGCAAACGTTCCTGGGGCGTTTCGATCGATGCGCTTCGAGCTTGGCTTTGTTGGATTTTTCCGGAAACGGAACATGCGCGGTCAGCGCGACGTACAGAGTTGCGCCAAGGCTGTAGATGTCAGCGCGTGCATCGACACGGCGACTGTCCCGCGATTGTTCCGGAGCAATATAATCAGGTGTTCCCAGGCAGTCGTGGCCAAATACCATTGACAATGAAAACTCTTCTTCCGGCACGTCGTTCATCATCGCCAGGCCGAAGTCCAGAATTCGCGTCACACCGGCCTGATCAATCAGAAAATTCGCGGGCTTGATGTCGCGATGAATAATGCCCTGCGCGTGTGCGGCCTTTAGTGCTTCCGCTGCCTGTAACGCGATGTCGCAGACCATTGGCCACTTGAGGGCTCCGTACAGAGCGACAAGTTCATGCAGACTGATGCCGCGAAAGAGTTCCATCACCAGATAATGGACGGCACCGGTGGTGTCCATGCGATATGTCCGGATGATGTTCGGATGATTGAGTCGCATTCCAGCGATCGCTTCCAGTTTCATTCTGGCCAGCATTCCGGCATCCAGGGCATGTTCCGAGGACAGAACCTTAATCGCCACCTTGCGATCCTCATTTGGATCTTCGGCGATGAATACGCAGCCCATGCCCCCAAAGCCCAGCACTTCGCGAATACGGTAGCCATCAATCACCAGACCTCGATATCGCCCTTCGAGCAGGCGTTCGGCCTGGAAAGGCGTCAGCACACGTCCTCGCACAAGGAGTTTTGCTGTCTCCCGTGCCGTGGCTGTGTCGGGAATCCTGAGCCGGTCGCGCACTTTCTTAATCTGCGATCCTGTGAGCAGCTCGCTCTTTTCGAGCAATTCCAGAAAATTTTGAGCTGCGACCGGAACCTGCATCTTTGGGGCTTTGCCAAACCGAATCCCATGAATCATGTTCGCCGGAATGAGACCATAGGGCCTGCTGCTTCGGGCGAGCGTACAGGGCACCATGAAAAATTCATGGCTCTGTCTGCTCACTAGACTACCACTTGTCCGACGCAGGGAAAACCATTCCTGCCTGGAAACCCAACTTCCTTTAAAACCTCAACCAGATCGCTCATTGGCGTCCCAGTTCCCGATCCAGCAGGCGGACAAGACTGGCCATTGACGAAACCTCCAGTTTCTTCATCGCGCTGCTTCGGTGTTTTTCCACCGTCTTGAAGCTGATCCCCAGTTGAATTCCGGCCGACTTGTTCGTACATCCTTTGTAGATCAGCAAAATCACATCACGCTCCCGCAGTGAGAGTCGATCCAGATATGATTCTCCCGGTGGAAGAACGGGTGGCAAAGCTTCGTCGAACGCATCGGCGTGTTTCAACTGTCGAAACGCCTCTCTTACGGCGGCCAGCAATTCTGTGCGGTCAAAAGGTTTGTCAAGGACCGTCACTGCACCATTCTTCATGGCTGCCACAGCCAGACTGGTCGTCGAAAATGCCGTAACGAGAATTACTTTGAAGTGATTCGGACGAGCCGACAGGCGACGCTGAACCTCAATGCCGTCGAACAGATTCATCACCTGATCCGTGACGACCACACCGGACGGCAACTGTTCCGAATCATCCAGAAACTCTGATGGGGAACTGTACGCTCGAACCTCGTACCCGGAGATACGAAGCATCGTATCAATGACCTTCAGCACTGCGAGATCGTCATCGACAAGGTACACTCGTTCGGCAAGGTACGTAGAGCGTTCGGGGGAGACAGCTTCGGGGGCTGGTCCGCGTGCTTTATCATTTTCAAATACGGAGCCGTTCATGTTTTGGGTAACAAATTCAAGGAAATGAGTGTTCTGGAAACCGTTAATCGTCGGGAAACGCAAATCTACAGACAAGGGAATTCTACTTTGTCGCGAGCCATCAGTCATTAAACATCAGACGCATAGTCGAAGAATTCATTTTTCTCCACAATTGTCCCTTCGCTGCAACATTCAAGCTGCGCAAAACTAAAAAATGATGAATTTCAGGCCACTCGGTTTCTCAGATATGCCCCCACTCCCCCCGTTCCACCCTTTTTCTGCGCGTCCCGCTCTGTCAAAAATCGCAGAGAACCAGTACCGTTCCCGCTTATTGAAGTGGTACGTCAAAAAAGTGACACCCGGAATGATTGCCAGGATGGCCCCGTGAAAAAAGAAATCTTAATGGAAAACAAAGGACTGCTGATCAGCAGCCCTTCTTCACACAGGAAAAGCCGCTGGTTGCTGATCGGAGCTTTGGGAGCCGGGATGCGAGCTTTTGCCGAGATGCTGCTCGACGCCGGTGAATCTGTCATAGGTACGGATCACGACCTGACATGCAGTGAGTTTGAACGGTCGGCACTGATCAATCCTCAGTCGTTTCGACTCTTTCATCCGGATCACACGGAACAGATTTTTGCGAACGCGCCTGAGCATGTCGTTTATTCCATGGCTGTACCGGAGTCCTGTCCGTTGCTGCAGCGCTGCCAATCGCTTGGTTTTACGCCAATGTCACTTTCGCAGGGACTCAGCCTGTTACTTGCGTCCCGGAATCAGACCTGCGTGGCCGGGACACACGGGAAAACGACAACCAGCGGGATGACCTGGTGTATCCTGCAACATGCGGGCGGCAATCCGTCGGCGTATGTTGGTGGGGTAATGAAAGGTCGACGTCGCTCCGGAATATTTGGTTCTGGTACAGTGGCCGTCGTCGAGAGTTGCGAATACCGTCAGTCGTTTCTGCACTTGTCACCTCAGACAGTTGTGCTTACCGGAATCGAACCTGATCACTTCGATTGTTTTTCATCGCAGGCGGACTGCGATCAAACTTTCAGCGATTTTGTCTCGCGACTTCCGTCCGATGGTACTTTGGTTTTCAACCATGACTGCATGCGTTCTGCGGCGATCGCAGCAACCTGTGGACGACGGACGATTTCATTTTCGCTGCATGCAGATGCGGACTGGAATGCCGTCCCCTGCGAATCAAGGTCCGCCGGAATTCCGGGCAATGGTCAGCGGCAGACGTTTCTGCTTCGCAACCGAACGCATGATGCCGGGCTGGTGCAGCTTCGGGTGCCCGGACTTCACAATCGACAAAACGCTGTCGCGGCTATTGCTGCGGCCGTGGCAACCGGCGTCTCTGTCGAAAGAGCCATCCACGGCATCGCGGCATTCTCCGGAATTCATCGGCGTTTCGAACATCGCGGACAGTTATTTGGTATCGACTGGATCGACGATTACGCTCATCACCCGACCGCAATCCGCTCCACTCTCAAAACCGCACGCAGTGTCTTCCAGAACCGCCGTCTGATCGCGGTGTTTGAGCCGCATCAGTTGTCGCGGATTTCGGCACTTTTTGAAGATTTCCGGTCTGCACTTTCACTTGCCGACGAATGCCTTATCCTTCCTGTACTTCCCGCACGAGAAATGGCTTCATTCGCTCACTGCAGCCGCGTTTCGGGAACTCTGGTCCGCAGTATCTCTGAATCGGGAGGCCGCGCTTTCCTGATGACGAATCTTGACCAGGTACTGGGAAGATTAGACCATTCCGGGCGACCAGGCGACGTTGTTATCACTATGGGAGCAGGCAGGACATATCAGATTCATGACGAAATCCATCGAAGACTTCAGCGAAATTCTGCAGCGTGACGAACCTCTCAGCCAACACACATGGCTGCGGATGGGTGGTCCTGCGCAGTACTTTGTGACCCCACGGACAGAAGCAGAACTGCTGGAGGTCATTTCGACCTGTCGCCACCAGCAACTCCCGATCCATATCCTGGGAAGTGGATCCAATCTGCTCGTGCGCGAAGCGGGTGTCCAGGGTGTTGTGGTTCGAGTTGTCGAGCCGCTCCTGAGTGAAGTCCGGATTGATGGCACCTCGCTGACGGCGGGTGGTGGCACGTTGTTGTCGCATGTCGTTGCGGAAGCCGTGCGGGCCGGGCTCGGAGGCATTGAATATCTCGTCGGCATCCCTGGTACAATCGCCGGTGCCGTTGTGGGTAACAGCGGCGGACGGACGGGTGATATCGGTCAGCTGATTACCAGTGTGCGAGTTCTGACTCAGGACAACGAAATTGCCGTGCGCCGTGGTGATGAGTTATCGTTTTCGTACCGTCGCAGCAGCATTCAGGATTTGCTGATTCTGTCGGCAACGCTGGAACTCATCCGTGACGATTCTGAGGAATTAATGCGTCGAATGCGGAAGAACTGGATCATGAAACGATCCACGCAGCCGTTGGCCGATCAGTCTGCGGGCTGCATCTTTCGCAATCCACGCGGGCTGAGTGCCGGGTCGCTGATTGAACAATGCGGGCTAAAAGGCCTGTCCATCGGTACGGCGCGGATCAGTGAGCGGCACGCAAACTTTATCGTCACTGAATCCGGCGCCACCAGCAAAGACGTCGAACAGCTCATCAGTCGCATTCAAAAAGCCGTCGCCGAGAAATTTGCCGTCGATCTGGAACTGGAAATCAAGGTTTGGTAGTAGAGTCGATGATTTGATTCGACGCGGCGCGGGATGTTCGTTACCAGAGAACCCAGCGAGGGCTTCGCTCGTTACCCACAGCGGATGGCCACGAAAAACCCAACGCGGGCTTCGCCCGCAACCCATGGTTGAAGACGAAACTCAGGAAGATTTGCGACGGGAAAATAAAAAGCAGAAAAATTGATAGCAGAAAAA